>CAZJNG010000341.1:0-3325 GCA_964547265.1 uncultured Candidatus Cloacimonadota bacterium
CAATTATTTTTATCTGCCTCTTACCTGAAGTAAAATTTTGTGGAACAATGTATTGCATTCCATACTCACCTTGAATTACCGAAAAATCCATAGGAATATTTTGTGCTATTTCATTTTCATTGAGTATATAAGCTCTGGCATTATAAACATCCGAAGGGAAAATAGCCATTATGCTAAGAGTATCGCCTGGACTTACTAGATATTTATCATCAAGAATACTGACTGTTCCTTCTTTTTTAATTCGATAATGTCCCAGCATTGGATCTCCAATTAAGACACAGCCATGTGTCAGAGCAATACCTGCATAGCTATTACCAAATTGTCCGTAAAATTTTGCTTTTGTATAAGTTGTTACTGCTCCGAATGTACTTATATTTTTATTAAAAAATCCATCTGCCAGATAATTTCCAAAGTCTTCATCTTGATTAAGATATCCTAAGCCTGAAAATCCAATATGTGCAATAGCACCTTTACCGGGTTCAGCCACAAAGACTTCGCCAATGGATGCCAAACCTCTTGTATCAAATGCAGAAGCAAAACACGCTAGACTTGACACAAAGGGATATCGGTTTCTGTTAGAAAGAGTTCTAATATCATTAGCATTTAGCAGGTTATAATCTGACCAAATACGACCACCACCGTGACCCATAAACTGCAAAAAAACAGTTCCATCATTTATTCTGTCTTTTAATTGGAAAGTACCTCCAGTAAATTGTGGAGATACTGTTGAAACTGCAGTATAAACCCTGTTTACCTGATAATAATCAGGAATATATCCGGCTCTGATTCGCTCATTTTGTTGAGCAAAAATATCTGTTTCATCACTTACCTTACCTCCTGACGCTAGTGTGACTCTACTCTGCCACTTTTCGTCATATTCAGGATTACTGAGATAATCTTGAGTCTTCACTGCAACAGCCAGTATATGGTCTTTATTTGTCACACTAATTCTTGAAATATGAAAATCCGGTACAGGATCATCTCCAATAATACAGGCATACCAATTATCAGAGGCAGTTGCTCCATGTTTATATGTCCAAATATTGTGAACAGGAATAATATCAAAATTATCAATATCAGCTTGATTTCTTTTATCAAAAATACCATCTCCCAACAATAAGGCATGGGTAAAATGAGGTTCTGACCAGTTGTTATAAGCATAACTAAAGAAGCTTTTAATTGCATGCGGAGATACTATTCCGTGATTAAACTCATCATAAATATCCTGAACATTAATAATTTTTGTATTAACTCCTTGTGCTTGCCATGTTTGCTGTAACTGTATAGTTCCTTCTGATTCTACAAACTTACTACCGGTTACAATTAAATAATCTGCCTGATTATTAGGATTTTTTAAATCTGAAGGCATATCCGGCAAATAGCCAAAAGGCTTACGCTTTTTATTTTCAGAAACTATATAATATTCAATTCCATTACTATTAACCTCATCCTGAAATTTAACAGTATAAGGTGCAGTTCCAAGTTCTGTCAGAGGTTCAACAGTAATATTATTAAAGACACTTGATCCTTTTTTATAAATACTAATATCTTCAACTGTAAAATTATGTAATTCAAACTGATATAAGCCAAAAGGCCTGTTGGATGGTTTGGTAAACTTCAAAGTATTATTATCAGTTCTATATTCTCTCCAATATGTAATCTCGAAATAATCTAAAAATATTTGCTCTAGATATCCCATTGGTGTATCTCCGGGCATATCAATAAACAGATTATTAATGCCATGAGTTAAATAACTATTTGCCATAGTAGTATGGTTTTCAAATATCTTTTCATTTTGTCCTCGCCAACTATGGTTATTAATCAAGGCAGAGTTTATTCTAACAATAGCATGATGATCATTAGCACTAGAATTTGCAAGATGAGAGGCTCCCCAAATTGATACTTTTGCATTGAAATATCTTGTATTAACATTCATGGGATATTCAAGTTCAAAGGGAGTAATATTCAAGTCAGGTGCTGTAATTGCTTTCCAGAAAAGGACATCTTCTCTTTGAAAAAAGGGCTTTCCTTGAGAAACCTGATTTCCCAGTCTGTCTGTAAAAACCTGATTTTCAAAATGTCTTGTTTGTTCAAAACCATCCGGTACAATCAAACCCGAGGGATTAGTGACATGTAAACCACCGTTTTCAACTGCCATTCTTGTTCCTACAGAACCATCTAATTTAGTTAATTTATATATATTTTTGTTTGAATATGAATGATAATATGATTCATTACCTTTATTATGCTCTCCCCAAAATTCGAAATAATCTCCTGTATCAAAGGACTCATCATTTTCTCCTACAAAATGAATCGGTACCGGGATTCCCTTATTAGTTAATTCTAAATGTTTAGGATTGACTTGATCAATATCCCAAGAGAACGACATTTTTAATGAATCTTTCATAATTCTCATTTGTTCTTTAAGTTCTTCATAAGTAATTTTATATATACCTTCATCAACAATTAATATATTTATGACTGATATCTGATTTTGATTTCGATATTTTGGTTGATAATCAGTATCAGATTTCTTTATTTTTCTTTGCCAATGTTTGGCATTATCATAATTAACCAATAAATCGCTTAAAAAACTATTATACCTGTTTGCATGAAAATGACTTCTATTGCCTGATTTATTCCCTGAAATAGAAATATTTATCCTAGCAGAAGTAATTACATTTACAGTTTTATTCTTAGCATTAACCTGAAATGGAAATATACTAAAACTTTGTATCTTATTATTCCCGGCAAATGCACTCTCATTAATTTTAATCACTTGAGCAGGATACTGAGTATTAGTTAAATAAAAATTTTCATTTGGTACAAAACTATACTCAACCTCCGGTAAAGCATCTTGTTGCCAATGATGATTTTCTCTATAGACTAATTCTATTGTCTGAACAGGTTCAACACTAATATTACTTAGTTGACCGGTCACAATATTAGACATAGAAACATTGATAGCACCATCAACAGGTACCCCTAAAGTTTCAGTAAACATCGGCAATAAGGGTAGCCCCTCTTCATAAGTAGATAAAGCACCCAAACAATGTATTTTTTTATAACCTTCTACTTGTGAATCTGTTATCTGATAATCAGGCAAATAAAAATCTAAAACCACATTATTATCTGTAATTGAAACTACACTAAATGGCGTTGAAAACAATAAACTGACAAGTAATAGTAAAAAACATGATGTCAAAATCTTTTTCTGAAAAAACAATATTTGCATATCTATTTTAATCCTTTTTGTCCAATATCATTGCGATATCGTAAATTATCTGATTTAATATATTTTATATTCTCATAAGTATGATTAATA
>CAZJNG010000342.1:0-3315 GCA_964547265.1 uncultured Candidatus Cloacimonadota bacterium
AAAAACTGATAAACAGATACTTTGCAAACAATTAGATATAAAGCCATTAAAGACGATTATGTTTTTTGGTTATATAAAACTGTATAAGGGACTGGATGTTTTTCTTAAAGCTATTCCTTTGGTACACCAAGATTACAGAGATGTGCAATTCTTGGTTGCAGGTGAAATATATGGAAATGATAAAATTTATAAAGAAATAATTAGAAAATATCCTGATGAGATTAATTTTGTTTTACATGATAAATTTATTCCAAATACCGATATAGATAAGTATTTTTCTATTGCTGATGTGATAGTCGTACCATATCGTTCTGCTACTCAAAGTGGTATTGTACAACTAGCCTATTCGTATAAAAAGCCTGTAATTGTTTCTAATGTAGAAGGGCTGAAAGATATGGTTATTGACAATCAAACGGGTTTGGTTTTTGAACAAAATAATCATAACTTATTGGCAGAAAAAATATTGGAATTTCTTAAAAGCACAAATAATTTTGCAAAATATATTGAAGAATATAATGATAAGTATTCGTGGAAAAATTTTACTGACAAGCTTCTTCAAGCATTAAAAGCCTGAGCATAACATTATGACTGATATGCTTGAAGAAGTATTTAAACTATGTAATATTTTTTATACAGTTCAACATTTTTTCAATACTATAATTTGAATGAGTTTTCTGTGAGATTTTATTTCTCCATAGTTGATATTCATTTTGATTGTAAGTTAAGATACTGATAATTTTATCAAGAGCTTTTTCCCATTCATTTTGATTATTTGTATTACAAATAAAACCATTTTCATTTGGAATAACTAGGTCTTTTGGTCCTCCGGTATCACTCACTATACAAGGAAGTCCACATGCCAACGCTTCTAAAACAACCATGCCAAAGGTGTCTGTATTACTTGGGAAAGTAAAAATGTCACATTCCGAATATATGCTTGTAAGTTGTTCTTTATTTAGTCGTCCAAGAAAATAGATATTATCAAGCTGACAGTACTCTTTTTTTAGTTTTTTTAAGTAAGGACCATCACCTGCAAGGACTAGATTTACTTCATTATTTTTTTTAAAGTAGTCTAAGTATAGGTTAATTAGAAAGTCCAGATTTTTATCTTTAGAAATTCTGCCTGAATATAGGAGATTTATACCGTCTTTAATGTTGAAAATATCTTTGAGTATCTTTTTGTTTTCTGTTTTGTAGTAAATTTTGCTATCTATACCTCTTTGAAAAATAGACATTTTTTCTGAGTTATAGCCTCTTTCTGAAAGAATGTCTTTGTATGTTTCTGTTGGAACTAAAATTTTATCTAAAGACTGATAAAACCATTTTATATAATTTTCAATCATTTGTGTAGAATCAGATTCTTCGTCTATAGCATCGTATTGTTTAGTAAAATCTGTATGATATATCCCATAAACCGGGATGTTTAATAGTTTAGCCAATAACAGCCCGGTTAATCCAACCGGACCAGGTGTTGATATTATGATTTCTGTAGGATTATAATCACTTAATGTTTCAACTGTCTTTAATAAAGAGGGTATTGATAATTCATAAGTTTCATAATATGGAAGTTTGAAAGAATACACAGACTCAAGGTTTATAACAGATTTGTTACAAGTGTCTTTTTGCAGAGTAGAACAAGTGATGATTTTAATGTTATCGTTATTATTGGTTGAGACTTCTGCTATTTTATTTAGCGTAACAGATACTCCGTTTAAATCATTGAATGTATCTGTAAACCATAAAATTGACTTTTCTTGTCGGTTTAACAAATCAAAATTGATTTTTAGTTGAGCTAATAGTTCTTTGCTGTTATGCATGTGTTTAAGGGTAGAAAAAAAAGGTAAAGATAGAAAAACTGCAGGTAAAACTGAACTGAAATCTTTTATAAGGTATAGAAAATCGCCGTTAGAAATATTGGTTACTATTTTTTTAATACAATCTATAAATAGTTGATCAGCTACTTCAGCAATATTAGAATAAAGAATGGAAAATTGTCTTTCAGTAGATACTCTTTTGTAGTTATCTATTGAATTTAAGAGTTTGTATATCTTTTCTTTTACCGGATCATCGTTTTGTCTTTTTTTGTTGAACATATTAAATAAACTGAATTTAGACATAAATTTAGTTGGTTTTTTGTCAAACAGACTGTTAAGAGATTGTTGTATTATTGGGTTTTGGATGCCTAAACTTTTTTCTTTGGAGTAGTCATAAGCAATTTTATATATAGTAAATGCTAGCGACTTGTAATCATTATGTCTGCCTCCGGCAACTGTTTTTTTATCTTTTAATCTATTAAGAAATTGATGAACTGTTTCAGCTTCTCCGATTGTATAGGTTTGACCTATAAAAAGACCACCGTGGTCATCAGACCCACCGGTTATGCCTTTTATCCATGGATCTGTACTTATTGGCTCAATCTTGTATTTTGAAAAAAAATCACTAATTTTATCTGGAGATAGTTTTTTTAAACATTCTACTAAAACTATGTTATTGGGATAATTTCTACCTCCATTAATGCCTTCAAAAACATCAAACAATAAGAATAATTTTTCCAGATGATTGATAGTGAGTTTATTGTTTACAGAATATGTGGCATGTGCTACAGAATAAGCTAAATTTTCTTGAGAAATATAAGCTCTAAACTGATAAATATCTTTTCTTAATCTTTGTATTTCTTCAAACTGTCTTTCTGTTAATCCGTATATCAAAATATGAACCTTAGTTCTGTCTTCAGGGAAATATACTGTTGATTCTACTCCTGTAAAGGCATCATTAGGATACTTTTCTTTTAATTTCAATGACCCAATAATGCGATTGTGGTCAGTTATGGTTACAAAATTCATTTTTTTGTCTTTTGCTGTTTTATAAATAAACTCCGGATCAGTATATGATTCAGCCGCTCCAATTCTTTGTAAAAACCATTCAGAGGGATGCTCTGAATGTATTGAATGCACATGCATATCAACTAATGCCATAAGTTCTCCTTTTATTTACTTTTTTAATTAGGTAATACTGTAAAATTTTAAAAAAAAATTAAGAGAATTGTTAGTCTATTATAAATACTGAATCAAAACTAGCTGAAAATTTTACAAATCTTAATTAAAAATTAACTCAGTTATTGTAAGCTTTTATTATGAAAAACAGAAAGGATCTTAATATATGAAATTATTTAAAGTGATAGATTTAAGTTCTATCTTTAATACGATTAAACTAAAAAAACTAGACAGTTTTAAACAAAAGTATCCATTATTTATTGAAAAAAATAACTATATAATTAAAACAGCTGAAACAAAAAGTGAATTAATTAGAATTTTG
>CAZJNG010000343.1:0-3295 GCA_964547265.1 uncultured Candidatus Cloacimonadota bacterium
CCGATATTCTTGATAGGAAAACAAATGTTCCAAAGATTAGGCAGAAAATGGGTATGGTTTTTCAGTCATTTAACATTTTTGCTCACCTTACTGTACTTGAAAACCTGACTATTGGTCCTGTTAAATTACTAAATATGCCAATAAATGAAGCAAAAGAAAAAGCAATGGATTTGCTTAAAATGGTCGGCTTAGCTGAAAAAGCTCATTATTTTGCTGATGAGTTATCAGGTGGGCAAAAACAAAGAATAGCTATTGCCCGTTGCTTGTCAATGAACCCTGAAATAATCCTCTTTGATGAGCCAACCTCAGCTCTTGACCCTACAATGGTGAGTGAGGTTTTAGCTGTCATCAGAAGATTGGCTAAAAACGGCATGACAATGCTTATCGTAACTCACGAAATGGACTTTGCAAAAGATGTTTCCACCAGAGTTTTTTATATGGATGAAGGCATTATCTATGAAGAGGGCTCTCCTCAAGATATCTTTAATAATCCTAAAAAAGAAAAAACCAAATCTTTCATCAATAGAATTAGAAATTTGCATTTTACAATTGACACTCCAAACTATGATTTATATAAATTAAATGCAGAAATAGAATACTTTTTCGAAAAACATATTATCTCAAAAAGAACTACTCATAGCTCACTCCTTGTTATTGAAGAATTATTGACGATTTATAATAATAATTACCAAGATTATAATATTCAACTCGTTATCGAATTTAGCGAAAAGCATAACAGTATAAATATACACTTTAAATACACTGAAGATAAAAAGAATTTACTGGAAAGTGAAGTCATAGAAGATGAAATTAGTTTGAGCTTGATAAAAAACCTATGCGAATCCTACGACTACCTCTTTGAAGATAACATCAATAAAATCAATATATCGTTAAGGAATTAAAATGATAAAAAAGTTTTTTTTATGCTTAACTCTCTTAATATCTACATTCTTATGTTTTGCAAAAAACGAAACAAATAATTACAATTCATTTAACGATTTGCTTGAACACAAGATTGGCGTTATGGAAGGTACAGTTCAAGACAGGTATCTGTATGATAATTATCCTGAAATAAGTGTATTGAAGTACCAAGCACCTTCTGATTTGATTATGGCATTAAAATCTAAAAAGGTTCAAGGGGTAATGCTCCCCAAAACCACAGCTAGGTTAATTATAAAACACAATCCGGAAATAGGTTTTTTGACCGAGTCACTTTTTTCAAACCCTTTAGGTGTCGGCTTTCACAAAGATAACTCAAGCTTAAAAAAAGAATTTGATTTATTTTTAGAAAAGATAAAAGCTAATGGTACTTATGATGAAATGTATCAACGATGGTTTGAAGAAGATGCCGAATCTGCAATCATGCCTGAGTTTAATCTTGCTAATAATAAAAAACAACTGAATTTAGGCGTTTCTACAGGTAATTTACCTTTCTTAGCCTATTCGGAAGGACAGTACATTGGCTTTGATGCTGAAATGCTTTATCGTTTTGCAGAAGAAAATGGCTATAACTTAAATATAACATCTTTTCAATTTTCGTCTCTAATAAATGCCTTAGTCTCCAGGAAAGTTGATGTAATCGCTTATAGTATTGCCATCACTGAAGAAAGAAAAAAACAAGTACTCTTTTCAAATGAATACCTGATGTTTAATAATGCTGTTTTAGTTTTAAAAGAAAATCTTTCTCAAAGGATTGTAAGAGATGCTTGTTTAGTAGATTTCTTTGGAAAAACAATAGGAGTTTTTGAGGGAACAATTCACGATACCTATATAACAAACAATTACCCTGAGATAAAATTAAAGAAATATACTGATACCTCAAGTTTGATAATGTCTTTGAAAACAAAAAGAGTTGATGCTATTCTACTCGATAAAGCCTATGCCTACTATGTAATAAAATTAAATGACTATCTTGAAATAATTGCTGATGATATCTTTCCTCAGAGTATTTCTGTTGCTTTTGCTAAAGAAAAAACAAATTTACTTGATGAGTTTAATGCCTTTTTGAAAGAAATCAAACTTTCCGGTGTTTATGATGAAATGGCAGACAGATGGTTTGACAAGGTTGAAGATGAGATTATACCTATTGATATCAAAAAACCTACCGAGAATTTAAAACCGTTAGCACTGGGAATTGTTGTAGCCGGTTTGCCATACTCTACATACTTCAATCAAAAATTAAAAGGTTTTGATATAGAACTAATAGAGCGATTTGCTTTAGAGAGAAACTATGATTTGTCTGTTTCAATCTTAGAATTTACATCATTGATTCCTGCATTGGTTTCAGGCAGAGTGGATATGATAGCTGCAGGAATATCAGTAACAGAGGAAAGACAAAAACAAGTCTCTTTTTCAGATGAATACTTTAATGATAGTATTGCTGTGTTGACTCTGAAATCAGATTATTCACCACAAAATTCAACTTTGCTCTCTTTGATTGATGACTTTAGAAATAGTTATCATAGCAACTTAATTCAAGAAAAAAGATACTTACTCATTCTTAACGGCTTGAAAATAACATTTATCATTTCTATTTTATCTTGTATTTTCGGAACTTTATTAGGTTCTATTGTTTGTTATTGTAGAATGTCTAAAAACAAATACTTGCAATTATTATCAAAAATATATATATCAATAATTAGAGGAACTCCAACTTTGGTATTACTCATGATATTATACTATGTTGTTTTTGCTCAAGTTAGAATTGAGCCTGTTGTAGTAGCGATAATGGCATTTGCCCTATATTTTTCAGGTTATGTCTCAGAGATCTTCCGTTCCGGTATATCCGGTGTTGACAGAGGACAGTATGAAGCAGGAATTGCTATGGGCTTTTCAAAAATAAGTACCTTTGTCAGCATTATTATACCCCAAGCAGCTAAGGCAATTATTCCTGTGTTTAAAGGAGAATTTATCTCTCTTGTTAAAATGACTTCTATTGTTGGCTATATAGCTGTTGAAGACCTGACTAAAGCAGGAGATATTATAAGAAGCAGAACCTTTGACGCATTCTTCCCTCTCTTTATGGTAGCAATAATCTATTTTGTCCTGACCTGGACTATTATGATATTTATTGATAAAGGACATTTTCTTCTGAATAAAAGAGATTAGAGAGAATGTAAATAATAGAATTCATGAGTATCCTTGCTCATGTGTCAATGTTATAATTACTTGATTTTTTTGTGCTTTATAATGCTTCTTATCAACAAAATCAGGTTTTATGGCATTAAATCATAGCTAAACATATAACAAATCGTTAATTAAGTAATGTTAAAAGATAGGTGACTCTGCTACATTA
>CAZJNG010000344.1:0-3294 GCA_964547265.1 uncultured Candidatus Cloacimonadota bacterium
GCTTGTATTTTCACTGAGAATAGAGTATTTTAAGGCAATGTCTGTTGTTTTATTTAACTGATTTTTTTGTTTAGAACCTGTTTGATAAGGCAAGACATTATCTATCATAAATTTTGCATATAACTGTTCAATGCCTTTGAAATTATCATCTTTGATGAATTCAACAGGCAAGTTCATTCTGACAATTTCATCATTTTCAAAGCTTAAGACAATTTCGAGTTTTAAGCCGGGATTATCTTTGCAGTGTAAAAAGAAATTTACAATATTATCATAAAAAACTGATTTAATAAGATGACTGATATCAATTGTTTGCAAGTCTGAAATGATTTCAGCTTTTACAATAGCCTTTGTTCTTATGCGAGCGTATTGTCTGTTAAGTACTGTTTCAATCTTTTGATTATTGTTTAGAATTTCCATAAAGCCTTTTGTGTTATCTGAAAGGCTTTTTAGCAGATATTCACCACAGTTTAATCCTACACCGATAGTAAAAAATCTTGTTTCACTGTTTTGTTGTCTGAGGTATTCGATAATCTCCTTTTGATTTCCTACATCACCATCGGTAAGCAGGATAACATCTTGTTGAGCATCTGTCTGATTTTCGATAATATGTTTGATAGGACTGAAAACCTCTGTTCCGCCCATATCTGCATCAATTTCACTTACCCAGCTTCTTGCTTTTTTAAGACTGTCTTGATTATAATCAATTAGACTATCTGACAAACATTTAAAATTAGAACCATAAGCAATAATATTAAATTTATCGCCAATTAAAAGTGATGATAAGGCAAAAAACAGTGCATTCTTAGCCTGATCTATTCTTGTGCCGTTCATAGATCCTGAGCAGTCTATCAGGAAAATTATATTTCTATTCTCTGAAGTTTGTTTCTTTTCAGGTAAAATCAAGCTACTAAGAGCAATGAATCCTTTATCAAATTTATCTTCTGCGAGTAATATTTTATTGTCAAGGTTGTTGTTAGCCTCGATTTCTATGATAAAATCTCTATCCATAGAAACTTTTTCTGTGGAAAAGCTGATATTTACTTTATCCTTATCAAACTGAGTTTTAAGTGAATGCGTAGGAGAATCTATTGATTTTATACCTCCCGGCATACTTGTTTCAATATTGATGCTAAGTCCATAAGGGAGTGTTGATAATGAGAAAGGTGGATAAAGCCTGTCAATTTCAGCAGGATCCATCTTTTGAAGAAATTTTGGAGGTGTATAAACAGGTGCAAGTGTAGTAGGAAAGACAAATTTGCAGATATTCTTATACCTGCTGATTAATTGAACATACTCAATCTTTACTGTGATATCCTGTCCGGGTTTAAGATTTCCCACACTGGTAGTAAAGAGATTTGGTCTGTCCTGATCAAGTAAAAAAGCACGATTACCCTGCATCAAAGCATCATCATATTTATCAAAGGCATCATCTCTTTTCATTATTTTTGATTTTAAAATCTTTTCATTATCAATCACAGAAAAACTACAAATAGTCGCATCCATTGGTAAAGGAAAACTATAAACAGCCTCCACTGAAACCTTTTCTGTATTGACAAACTGCTGACTTATCTCACAATAACAAATATTCCCTGTGATTTTGACCTCTGCATGAACTCCTCTGAGATTGATAAATGCTCTTTCTTTTTTGTTTTTCATTCCTTGCAAACCAATATTATTTTCTCTGTTCATATTAAAAACTCCTTTTAATTAATTGTTATCTTTTGATAATATGTCTTCAATCTTTTTAAGAACCTCGACATTTGGTACCGGATAAGAAGATGGTATTTCCAGTATAATGTTGTTTTTTAGGCATATCCTGGAGACATATTTGACACTGAGACTGTTGTCTTCTGTGTCGCAATTATTAGAATTAATTTGTTTCACCTGAGCAAGTTGATTTTGTTTGTTTAAAATCTTATTTAGATGTTCATCTGTGTAGTAACTCCCCCTGCCAAGACCAACAGGTGGTGGAATAATACCATTCTGAACATAAAACCTAACTGCCCGGCGGGAAACTCCAGCCTTGTCTGCTAACTCACCAATCGAATATTTGTTATTACTATCTTTCATAATTCAATTTGACAGTATATGTGTCATATTGTCAAGATATTTTTTAAATAATAGATTTAAGAATTTTATAATATACATTATTGCAATAGATTAGACAGTAAAAATATTTTCTTGTAATGTGACACTACAAATAAGTCTAATTACATTAATAGCTATTTTGAGACTGTAAAACTGACTTTTTGTCTTCATAATTTATTTCATTTTTTTGAATAAGTTTTTGTTGACGGACAGAATAAGATAATTTATTATTTTTTAATCACTTGCTTTACTGTTTAATTGTTATATTTTATATAATTACTATAGGTTATCTTTAAGGGACCTCCAAGAGGGAAAAAAGCCTCTTGGAGGTCGGTTGTAGATTAGCAATAGATTTGTAAGTTGATTACGAAATCTTTCTTAAAAATTGCTGTATTGTTATACTTACACTGATGAATCAAAGGAAGTCCTCTCTGCAAAAAGTACTCACTTGTTTTTACTTTTTCAGAAATCAATCAATGTAAATTTCGTCAAAGATATCAACAATCTCTTTAAACTCATCTTTAAGCTCTTCGACTGCTTCTTCAAAGTGTTCAGTATCTTCAATCAAAGCTTGCAGTGAGGCAATTTCTTTTTCCAGCATAGTTTTAGCAGCTTCATTTTCGATTAGGTCCAGTGCTTCTTCCAGTTTTTCAATTTTCTCATTAATTTCTTCAATATCTTCTTCGTGACCTTCATCTACAAAATCTTGAAATTCGGTATAAAGTTCATTAATCGTTGCCACCAGATTTTCTGATTCACCTCTAAGTTTTTGAAGTTTTGTTTTGATTACATTGAGCTTGTTACCTTCTTCATTGTACAAAACTAAATCTTTAGTTTTAACATTTTCATTAGTACTACAATTAAAATTAAACATCTTATCCTCCAATTTTTGATATTAATGTAATTATAAATCAGAGCTTAGTCAAATCAGGTCTATACTATATAATATTATTAACTTTAAAAATAAATATTACTGTATTTTATTGATTAGCAATAGATTAGAATACTGGATAAGAGTTAAAAAAAGCATTGAATGATAAAGTCAGGTATTATTTTTTTTTGATATTAACAATAGAAAAGAGTAAGAATGGATATCACTGATTATATAAGAATGATGAATTAGGACACTTATTCTGAAATATTGCGGACACCGATTTCATTCTATTAACTTTTTAAATTACATATTTTTTTGATAATTTTTAATCG
>CAZJNG010000345.1:0-3284 GCA_964547265.1 uncultured Candidatus Cloacimonadota bacterium
AAGGTTTTGAAGAAGCAAAAAAACTTAAGCTAGGTAATAAGGAAAAATATGTACCGGAAAACTCTTGATTATCTTAATGATATAATAAAATTTAAACCTATTTGTGCAATTATTTTAGGCACAGGTTTAAATGCATTAGCTGAAAAAATAGAGGATAAAATAGCAATACCTTATGAGAACATACCCGGCTTTGTTAAAAGTACAGCCCCTTCTCATCAAGGGAAATTGATTGCCGGATTTATTAGCAACAAGCCTGTCATTGTTTTCCAAGGCAGATATCATTACTATGAAGGCTTTTCCATGAGTCAGGTTACTTTTCCCGTAAGAATTGCAAAATTGTTAGGTGTAGAATATCTGTTTGTTACAAATGCTGCAGGTTCTTTAAACATAGACCTAAAACCAGGTCAGCTGGTTGCTTTAAATGATCATATTAATATGATGCCAAATCCATTAATCGGGAAGAATGATGATAGTTTTGGCGAAAGATTTCCCAGCATGCATTCGCCTTATTCTAAAGAAATTACAGACCTTGCTTTTAAACTTGCCGATGAAAATAATATCTCTTTAAAACAAGGGGTGTATTGTGCTGTTACAGGTCCTTCACTTGAAACTAAATCAGAATGTATGATGATTAAAAATTGGGGAGCTGATGTGGTTGGCATGTCAACAGTACCTGAAGTTATTACTGCAATACATTGTAGTTTAAAAGTATTTGCTGTTTCTGTAGTAACTAACTTGAGTAATATCTTTCACTCTGAAGCTCATACCCAAGAAGAAATTAGAAACAATGCAGATAAAGCAAGCCGAGATTTACTTAAACTATTTCAATTGATTATCGAAAAAATATAAAAAGAGGTGTTCTCAATGTCCGTTAAGAATTTAAGTGCCGATAAGCTAAAAAAATATGAAGAAGTATTAAATCAAGAAAAGCAAAATTCTCAAATATTAATTGAAAAGTTGTCTGAAACTTATAAAAAAGGAAGCAAAGACAGCTCTGGAGACTTATCAGGATATTCCTACCACCAGGCAGATCAGGGCTCTGATACACAAGAACAAGAAAAAACTGCTTACCTTATTGATACTGAATATAATAAAATTAAACTTTTAAATGCAGCTCTTAAAAGAATATATGAAAAATCTTATGGTATATGTGAAATTTGTGGTTGTTATATACAAGAAGCAAGATTAAAGATTATTCCTTATGCAAGATTTTGTATAGAATGCAAAACTAAAGAAGAGAAAAAGAGATAAGATGAATAAAAATAACAATAAATTTCTTTGGGTCTCGATAATTATTCTCTTTTTTGACCAATTGACCAAGTTTTTAGTTCAACACTTTATGGTATTATACCAAACTATAGAAGTTACAGATAAGTTCTTTTGGTTGACTTATGTACACAACACAGGTGCAGCCTTTAGCATTAAGTTTGGCGGTGATAATTTTAACAGGATTATTTTCAGTGTCATTACCATAGTATTAACGCTAGTTGTGTATTTTTTATTTCTTAAATCAAAATCAAAGCTTGAAATAATATCATACTCTCTTATCATTGGAGGTGCTATTGGTAATCTTATTGACAGACTTCGTTTTGGTTATGTAATAGATTTCATTGACTGGGACTTTCCGGATTTAATAATGGAAAGATGGCCGGTTTTTAATATAGCTGATAGTGCAATTGTCATTGCAGTTGTTCTATTATTTGTTAATTTGATATTTTTTGAAAAAAGAAACGAATCGGAGGATATATGAAAAGAAGATTCGTAGTTTTTTTGTTGATTAGTTTGCTTTCTATATCAGCAATTTATGCTACAATTACCCCTATTGGCACTATTCAGGATAACTTTGATGATTATAATAATCAAATAGTTACTGTGGAAGGTGTTGTTACTGTCGGTTTAAATATTTTAGCAACAGCAGGTTCTGAGTCATATTTACAAGATAACTCAGGCAAAGGGATAAGACTTGATGATATCTCCAGTCAGATATACACAGATAATATTGTCAAAGGCAACAAACTTAGAATTACAGGAAAAGTAGTACAGCTTTTTGGCTATACCAGATTAACAGATTTCTCATCTTTTGAAGTTCTTGATACAAATATTGAAAGACCTTATACTGAATTAACTCTCGTTGAAGCCGCAGATTATCAAACATGGCAATGTAGTTTTGTTAAAATTTCAGGTATATTAGCGATTTCACAGGTTGGTAGTAATCGTCTTATTTTAAGTGATACTCAAGGAAATGAAGTCTTTGTTCAGATTGCAAACAGTACCGGAATAATCATAGAAGATTCAGATATAGGAGAAATGGTCTCAGTTTATGGGGTTGTTAAGTTTTTACAAGAACAAACGCTAGTATATCCGGGATACCAAGAAGATGTTGGACTAACTATTACTAAACCAATTATTTCTGAAATTTCTCACACTCCTACTCAAGCTTATAATGACCAGGAAATCTCTGTTTCTGCTAAAGTCATTGACTTAGATGGCAGTATTCAAGAAGTCTTAGTTATGTATAAGGCTGATTTCGAAACAAACTTTACATCAGCAATAATGAATTTAACAATTAACGACATTTACTCAGGTACTATACCTGCTTACGATACTCACGCAAGTAATACCGGTAATTATGTCTATAAAATTTATGCTAAAGATAATGATAACAACACTGTTGAAAGTAATGAAAAAAACATTACCATAAACGAAAGACCAATTGTAACACCTATTGCTGACATTTATGCAGATTACACAAATTATGAAAACCAAACCGTCATTATAAACGGCATTATTACTATTGGTGCCGGCACGATTCATAATTCGATCCTTAGAGCTTATATACAAGACGAATCAGAAAAAGGGATTCAAGTTTTTATGCCAAGCGCTTCAGCTCATATTACCGGACTTGCAAGAGGCAATAAAGTTACCATGACAGGAGTAATTAGTGAATATGAAGGTGTTAAACAAATAACAAATATCTCTTATGAAGTCATAGGAACTGAAGATTTACCTGACATTCCTCTGACTATAAACGAAGCAATGAATCATCAAATATGGGAATCAACTTTCGTAAATATTTCAGGAAAGCTCACCGAAGCTCCTTTCTGGGTTGGAGGTGGTCATAATATTACTTTAAAAGATGATGCAGGTTCAACCATTACTGTAAGAGTTTGGGATACAACAGGTATTAATGTCAGCAAACTAAGAGCTAATGTACCTGTAAAAGCATACGGTATCATTAGCGTTTATAATACTCGTAGCCAGTTAGTACCGGGTTCTCAAGAAGA
>CAZJNG010000346.1:0-3270 GCA_964547265.1 uncultured Candidatus Cloacimonadota bacterium
CAGCTAAAATAAAAATAAGAGTTCTTTTGCTAATCGCAGAAAAGAATAAGTCAGAAAAATCAATTAAGTTTTTATAAGTCTTTTTGTTGCCGGAATCGTCAATAACAGCGATACTGGAAGAGTTTTTTTTATCAATATCTAAAAACATATTATCCTTTTAAAGAACAGCGGATCCATCGACGGCAATAATCTGCCCTGTCAGATAGTTTGACAAATCAGAAGCGAGAAAGACGCATGTATTTGCAATCTCTTTTGGTTCGGCTAATCTTTTCATCCCAATTTTTGATATTCTGTCTTCGAGTTTATCTGATTCAGCTAATCTGAACATTTCTGTATCAACAATTCCCGGTGCAACAGAATTTACTCTGATATTATTGCCTGCCAATTCCTTAGCGGCAGATTTTGTAATAGAAATTACAGCTCCCTTTGATGCAGAATATGCAAGCTGCCCAGGATTTCCTTTTTGCCCAACAGTAGAGGATATATTAATGATGCTTCCTGAATTCTGTTTAACCATTATTCTGGCTACTAATTGTAATAGATTCGTCAGAGCAAAAACATTGACATCAAATATTCTTCTCATTTTTTCTATAGATATCATTCCAAGCTTTTCATTGTAACCTAAACCTGCATTATTTACCAGCACATCAATTTTAGACTGTTCTTTTCTTATTTGAATGACTATGTTTTTAACAGCAACTTCATCGGTAATATCAAAATAAACCGGTTTTACCAAAGCAGAATATTGTGAAGATAGATTCATCGCCCATTTATCAATGTTTTCGTTTGGCAGTGAATTTGCATAAACAGATGCACCTTCCTCAGCAAATCTTTCAGCGATTACCTTACCAATTCCTGAGCTACATCCTGTAACTAAGCATACTTTATTCTCTAATAATCTGTCATTTTGCAATATAATCTCCATCTTACATCAAAGCTCAATTTCATATTTTCTTAATATTTCAATCCCATTAGAAAAAGAATTAAAAGCCAAAATATCGTCAGTATCTATAAAAATATCGAAGGTGTCTTCAAAAGATGATATCAAACTCATATGTCCGATAGAATCCCAGGATGTTACTGAGTGTAATTTAAGGTCTTCGTTGACCTGATTAATACTGATATTCAGTACTTCTGCAAAAATATTAATGTATTTGTCCATATTGGTCATAATTTAAATCTCCATTTATTTATAATCTGATAATTTTACATTGTAATAATTATCGGTAAATATTAACGGTAAAATTACATTTGAATCAATTGTAATATCAACACATCCCCATGATAAACCAATCCCAAACGCACTCAAAAACAATCTTAAATTTTTGTTTTCATTCATTGCATATTTGTCTGCAAGCACTAAAGGTATTGTGTTGCTACTGGTATTTCCGTATCTGTCGATGGAAACATGAAATTTTTCTGCAGGTATTTTTAACTTTTTTAATAATTGTTTTAAAATAAAGAGATTTGCCTGATGAAATGCAAAACAATCATAAGTATTCACTTCAGTTTTTAATTCTTCCATAAACTCTTTTATCATTTTAGGAACATCTGAAATTGTAAAGTTAAAAACATTTAATCCCTGCATATAAGTATTATATAAAGATCTGTAATTATCATCAGCACATAGAATTTCTTCATCTGATGCATCAGAGTTTCTAAAAGCTCCAGCTGGAATAATTATAGATTTGAATCGTCTTCCGTCAGATCTGACAGAAAAAATTGTCTTATTTAAGGATTCTTGTTTTTCGATTAATGTAGCACTTCCGCAATCACCAAAAAGCATATATGAAGATTTATCTTTTTCTGAGATGGTTCTGATTGAAGTATCTCCTGTAACAAGAAGAATTTTAGTAGAATCTGAGTTTTCCAACATTGAATAAGCTGTTAATAAACCATTTATATAGCCTGAGCACCCTAAATTGATGTCAAAACAGGCACATTCTTTGTTCAGTTTTAATCTGTTATGAATTATGCTTGCTGAAGAGGGAAGACGATAATCCGGTTTACATGTCACAAATATTAAAATATCTATTTCATCAGGATTTATATTTTTTTGTTGAAGAAGATTATCTGCTGCTTCAAATCCAAGATCTGATGCCGTTTGTTGTAGTCCTGATCTATATAGACTTTTAACTCCGGTAATATCTGAAAATTTTTTAACAGTTTCTTCTCCAAATTTATCAATAAAATCTTCTACTTTAAACTGTTTTGTCGGTAATGCAACAGAAATCCCTGTTATACTTATATCTTCAAATTCACTTAAAATCATTAAATATCCTTATTCATCTAAATTAGTTCAACACATCCATCAGAATAAAATTCATTACTTCTTACTATCGAAAAGATGCTCTCTTTTGATATAGTAAAATCTGTAATTCCCCAGGTTATGCCCGCTCCATAAGAAATACTAATAAACCTTAAATCATCTTTTATAAGTTTCTGTTTATTATGAGCAATAGTTAAAGGAATAGCACAAACATTAGAATCAGAGAAATAACTAAATGATGACAATATTTTTTCTTTTGGTATATGAATTTCATATGGTAAATTGTCTATAAAATTATAATTGTTTTCTCGAAAGATAAAAAAATCATAATCATATATTTTTGATTCTAACCAATTCAGGATAGTTTTTTTTAGCTCTGCTGATAAAAATGAGTCGTATACCTGAGTATTATAATAAATTTTTGAATTTGCATCCTTTAGTTTCTTATTAATCTTTTGATGCCTGTATGCACCGACAGGAAATACTTCATTCATAAAATGAGCACCAGAAGCAAAACACTGTGTCTTAATTAGTGAATTGGTTTGCCTTTTTTCTAATAATATTGCAGATCCTACATCAGAATATGACAAATCAGGAGAATTTAATTTAGACATCGTATCAGCTGTTATTAATAGTGCATATTTTTTATTAATGCAAGCTAGTAATGAACAAGCAATTTGTAAGCCGTAAACAAACCCTGATTCTGCAATATTTACATCATATACTATACAATCCTGACTCAAATTTAACCTGTTATGTAATACAAATGCAGTGGAAGGAATTGGATAATCCGGAGTACAGGTGCAGAAAATCAAGACACCAACATCATTAACATCAAAATTATTTTTGCTTAGGATATCATTAACAGCTAAATACCCTAAATCAGAAGCTGTTTGAAGTTTATCACTTTGATAAATGATATTGTTTTGATCATTGACAAAACAATTTTCAGGGATTACTGCTGACATTCCTGCAATATTTATGTTTTTAAATGTAAAGAT
>CAZJNG010000347.1:0-3267 GCA_964547265.1 uncultured Candidatus Cloacimonadota bacterium
TCCTTTTGCATCTGAAAGCTCATAAATTTCCGAAATAGTATTTCGTGAGCAATGTGAACATGAGGCTATTTGACGCTGAGTATATCCATTACTGCGTAGCCTCAGGATTTCATGATAATTAATCATAACTATCACCTCCATAATTTATTTGTACTTATGTACATTAATAAATCATAGAAATTCTTTAATTTAAGGCAATTGAATTATGAAGTGGCTCTGCATTCGTGAAGGTGGCTCTATTTGAGCGTGAAGGTGGCTCACTTTCATCGAAATATTCATCTTGGTCGAATAAAAAAATAATAGAGCCAAAAAACTCAATGTAAGATATTTACTTTTAAAAACTTACTTTGACAACAAAGAAAAATAAAAAAATTAATAGAAACTCTTATAAAAAAAATCAGTGAGTTCCTGCTGCGAGGAACTCACTGAATCATCTTTCTGCTAATCCTAACTCATAAATAACAAAATCTGTATTGAAACATTTGTAGAATAAATTAACAGTTAATTCTGTGGTGTTAAAAAGTTAGATGTAATTATTTATAGTCTAAACAATATCTATCGTATTAAACATAGATTTGAATCTGTTGTGATTAAGTTTAAAATATTAGTCAATTAATTCTATGAGAAATAGGGACTTATTGGCACTATTTTTTCTAAACGAACTTCTCTTAATAAGATTACATAACAAACAGCTTTACCAACCTAAGACCGAAGATTGTATGGATTTTTTAGAGTCAAATCCTTAATCTGCTCAGGTAAAACAGAATTTACAAAGGCTTTTAGTATGTTTTTATTCTCTTAACTGCCAAAGAGTTTTTTAAAGGCTATGTCTACTCTTGGATTTAAATACATAATCTATCCTTTTATAGTTTAATTTCTATCCTGTCATTGCGAACCTCTAGGTGAAGCAATCCAGTACATTTTTTTAACAAAGAGTAAATGAGTAAAAGAGTTTGTCATTAACCAATCTCCTAATTTCTTTTAAATCATTGTCCTTTAAATCATAAGTAACTTTCTATGTGCAAAATACTTAAAGATTTTCTCTCAGTTTTTTTATCTCTTCAATTGATAATCCGGTCTTTTGTGCAATAACCTCATCATCAACAACACCTAAGAAGTTTCTGGCTATCTCTATTGCTTTATCGCGCTCACCTTCTACTCTTGCGGTTCTGAGTTCTTCAAGTTTATCAAGCTTTCTCTTGCGTTCATTTTCATATATTTCTCGTTCATCATGGTCAAGATACATTGTTTCAAGTTTTTCGATTGCTAGTTTTACATTTAAATCTGAAGCAAGCTCTGCCGGGATATTATTCTTATGATATTGATGAGCTTTATTTAAAAAGGTTATCCATCTGTCTAAAGCAGAAGTAAGATGTTGTAAATCTTTGCTAAATTTTTTGAGTTCAATAAAATAAATGTCGCTTAAGTTTAAGTGTGGATAAGTTTCATTTGTTTCCATATCCTTGTAGGTAATACCTCTTTTGTACCTGTCATCAGAAAAATAATCAAAATCAAGTATGGCAATACCTATTACTTTTTTCAGTTTTGAATATTCATCTGATTCATTAAGCTGATCAACATACATCTTATCCAGATAATACTTAATTCTTTTACCAAAAAATTCTTGTTCGCCAATCTGCATCTCAACATCAAACCACGTTCCATTTTCAGCTTGTGCTTTTATATCAAGAATACCACTCTTGCCGGCAATATAAGTCGCAAGATTATATGGGTTTTTGAGAGTCAAATCCTTAATCTGCTCATGCTCAGGTAATACAGAATTTACAAAGGCTTTTAGTATGTCTTTATTCTCTTCACTACCAAAGAGTTTTTTGAAAGCTATGTCTATTTTTGGATTTATATTCATGTTTCATCCCTCAATTTTCTGATTTCTTCTATAGATAAACCTGTCTTTTCTGAGATAATTTCATCATTCAAAACATCTAATAGTTTTTTTGCTATTTCTAATGCTTTCTTATGCTCGCCTTTTTGAACGCCAATTAACTCGCCCTCAACCATACCTTCACTTTTAGCGGTTCTGAGTTCTTCAAGTTTATCAAGTTTTCTCTTGCGTTCGTTTTCATAGATTTCTCTTTCATCATGGTCAAGATACATTGTTTCAAGTTTTTCGATTGCTAGTTTTACATTTAAATCTGAAGCAAGCTCTGCCGGGATATTATTCTTATGATATTGATGAGCTTTATTTAAAAAGGTTATCCATCTGTCTAAAGCAGAAGTAAGATGTTGTAAATCTTTGCTAAATTTTTTGAGTTCAATAAAATAAATGTCGCTTAAGTTTAAGTGTGGATAAGTTTCATTTGTTTCCATATCCTTGTAGGTAATACCTCTTTTGTACCTGTCATCAGAAAAATAATCAAAATCAAGTATGGCAATACCTATTACTTTTTTCAGTTTTGAATATTCATCTGATTCATTAAGCTGATCAACATACATCTTATCCAGATAATACTTAATTCTTTTACCAAAAAATTCTTGTTCGCCAATCTGCATCTCAACATCAAACCACGTTCCATTTTCAGCTTGTGCTTTTATATCAAGAATACCACTCTTGCCGGCAATATAAGTCGCAAGATTATATGGGTTTTTGAGAGTCAAATCCTTAATCTGCTCATGCTCAGGTAATACAGAATTTACAAAGGCTTTTAGTATGTCTTTATTCTCTTCACTACCAAAGAGTTTTTTGAAAGCTATGTCTATTCTTGGATTTATATTCATTGTACTGTCCTTAATTCTTTTAATGTAATAATTATAACTTCATAACTAAGATTAATAACATATTTTTATTCATAAACTGATCAATATTTTTACTATTCTTTCAGTGGCTTTTCCATCATATTTATTTTCAAAAAGCATATCAGTAATAAATTTTCTTTTTTCTTTATGAAGATCAATACCTCTGTGCAATTTTAAAACAGCAAGTTTCATCTCATCTAAACTTTCAACCTGATATCCAATATCTCTGTGCGTATATTCCAAATCTGTCGGATTATAATTTTTATATGTCTTTTGAAGTGGATTATTGAAAAGTACAACCGGTTTATCAAGTGCAGCAAATTCCATCATTACAGAAGAAACATCAGAAATCAAAACATCTGCAATAGCAAGATATGGCGTAATATCTAACTCATTAATAAAGAAAACTCTTTTATCTATCTTATGAAGTTGACTATACATATCCTTATAATGCTGAGCAGTTGAACCGTGTAATTTAATAATCAAAACACTGTTTGGATCAGGCAAAACTTC
>CAZJNG010000348.1:0-3260 GCA_964547265.1 uncultured Candidatus Cloacimonadota bacterium
ATTATCATTGTCAATAACTAAAATATTAACCGGTAATCGGTTATTGATTTCAGGTAATTTTGGATACTGTGTTTGTTCGACTTTAAATATCACAGTGAAATCAAATTGAGTAGTATTGTCATTTCGATCAATCAGAGAAATATTTCCATTCATTAAAGTCAAGATTTGTTTAACTAATACAAGTCCCAATCCTGTACCACTTCTATTTCTTTCTAATGAGTTATCTCCTTGAGAGAAGATTTTAAAAAGATTTTTTTTATTTTCAGGTTTTATTTTTATGTTGGTGTTAGTAATAGAAAAACTATACAGACAGCTATTATTAAGTACTTGTTTTACAGAGTTTAAGGCAAGGATTACTGACCCTTGATGTGTAAATTTTACTGCATTATCAATCAGATTCATTAAAACTTGTCTAAACCTTGACATGTCTCCAATCACGAAGTCAGCATAACTAAAATCCCAGTCCAAAAATATATCAATGTCTTTCCTAAAAGCTTCTTTTGAATAATTTTGGATTGCAGATTGACATAAATCATATAACGAAAAAAGATTTTCCACAATCTCTACATTACTAGAATCAAGCTTAACAAAATCAAATATATCGTCAACTAAGGTCAATAAATTTTTCGCAGAATCTTCAAGAATATTTAATAATTGAGTTTGCTCATCATTAAGGTTAGTTTTCATTAACAACTGTGTCATGCCTTGAATCCCATTTAAGGGAGTCCTGAACTCATGACTCATAGTCGCTAAAAATCTATTTTTTATCTCATTTGAAATATTTGCTTCCAGAGCAAGTTGTTGTTCTTTTTCCAATGCTATTTTTAAATTTTCATTTATTTGCCTAATCTCATTTGATTGTTCAATAAGCTTTTCAAAATATAAATATTTATCTGTGACATTCACCATTGAAACAATCGCCTTTACAGGAAATGTATTATCTTTGTTTATTATATTCCATCTGACTATAAGCCTTAATTCATTATTATTTTTATCAGCTAGTATTGCTTCTTCCTCACAATAGTCTAAAGAATGATATACTTGGTTTAACATAATAGCAAAAAAACTTGCTGAATGATCACCTGTAAACTTTGAAAAATGGTCTCTTAAATCATAAATGTCACTACAATTAAACATATACAATGTCTGTTTATTTACAGTAATTATCACGAGCAATTTTAGGGCAGTAATCAAGATTTCAGGATTCTGTTTTATGTAATTTACAAATTTGACTCTTGAGGGAATATTCAACGAATTCAAATAAATCTTTAACAAACTGAGGTCCACTTCCCAAAACGCTATAGGAGACGAATCAAAAAAAGTAACATACTTCTGCAATAATTTACTAAGTTCATTTTCAGTTTCTATTTTTTCAGTTATATCAACTATTATTGCCTGAATCAAATAAAATGATTTGTTACGATTATCTTTGTTATTGTTATCAGATATAGTAATTTTGGATAAATAAATCTTTGCAGCTCTTTTATTGTTATCAGCAACTGACAAATTTATCAATAAAGCAGAATTACCAGACTCTTCAAAATTTGATTTGATGCTATTAAAAAGCAAGTCAAAATTACTACAATAATCAAGAAAACTATGCTGTTTCTTAGAATAATCCAACCCTAAATAACTTTTTGTTTCCTGATTAAAATCAATAATTTTAAACGATTCAGGATGAATTATAAGAATTAACGATTGCGAACACTGAAACATATTTTCATATAAGGCAGTTTTTTCATATTCAAGTTCTTTATTTCTCATGTTAAGTGTAGCATCCCAACTCATCCCAATCATCTGGTCAAATTTATTATCCTTTAAATAGGGTTTTACCATTACTCTATACCAAAAACTATTGCCATCTGAGTTTAATAAATAAAAATCTGAAGTTGTAACTTCAATATTTTTTACATTTTTTTTTGCTTTATTTATTGTATTTAAAAGAAACTTACTTACCTCTCTATATTTAAATGTAGTCAAATTGTGATTTAATAATTGATTAGCATTAATATCCATAGCCTTTTCTATATTCGAACTAATATATGACACCTTTAAATCTTTATCAATTTGCCATATAATAATGTTTGATATCTCTGCAATATTGTCAATACTCATAGTATTTACTTCTTTATTTTGTAACAACTCATACACTTTATCGAGACTATATTCATTAATCATCAATTACCTCACTTTCAAAAGCAAATATATATTCTATTTATTAATGTCTTATAGCAAAATGCTAAACAAATTAATGAAAATTTGTCAAGAAAAAAGAATTATTTTCTTAATTAAAGGAATAAATTATTTTTTTTATTTTTTAGTTGACAAAATCACAGTCTTAAACAGATAATCTCAATGACTATTAAATAATTTATAAAGGAGTCGTTTATGAAAAAGAGTTTTTTACTATTTTTAGTGTGCCTTGCACTGACAAGCTTTTTATTGGCTGAAAATGTAACTGTTCTGAGAGCAACAAGAAATCAAGAAGAAACATTACAACTTCGTGCAACTGAAGAAATAATATTTTCTGAAGATTTTGAAAATGGCTTGGGAAACTGGATTACAGAAGATGCAACCTTGCCTCCACATCAGTGGCACTTAACAAATAATACCGCATTAACTTATGAAGAAACAGGCTATAGCTGGTATATGGGTAACCCTGAACTAGGCACAAATGGCGGATATACTGATGGCGTTTTAATTTTTTTACAAACTCCATTAATTACAGTTCCTGCTTCAAGCTCACAGCTTTCATTTAAAGTTAATTTTAATATGGAAGATCCCGGAGTCTATCAAGATTATGATGGATGGGACGGAGCAAATATAAGAATTTCAGTAGATGGGGAAAACTGGAATATTTTACAACCAACAGGTTTACCTTACAATTGTACATCAATGTATGGCTTTGGATATAACGGAGAAGGCATTGGAGTTCCGGGCTGGGGTGGTTCTAGCAATGGATGGCAAGATGTAACTGTTGACTTAAGTGACTTTGCAGCCCAAGAGGTAATGATTCGTTTTGTCTTTGGTTCTGACCCTGCATACAACACTGCTGACAATGCGGCAATGTTTGGACTTTTAGTCGATAACATTTCTTTAGGTGATTTCAATCATGATTTCAATAATGGCAACCCTCAAGGTATGAGTGTTGGAAGCTCAATCCCTGTAGGTGGAAACTTATGGCATATTGCCGAATATAACCCTGCTCCATCAGGCAATCATGTTGCCAGCTGTAATGACGAAAACAATACTTATCATCC
>CAZJNG010000349.1:0-3243 GCA_964547265.1 uncultured Candidatus Cloacimonadota bacterium
AGCTAAATGTTTTATTTTGTATGCCTAATATACTGTGAAAAAAGGAGATAATACTTATGTCAGGAATTATATTTTTTAAAACAAAATCATTGAAGAAGATGGATGATTTTTATCATAAGAAATTAAAAATGAGTTTTTGGTTAAAACAAAAAAATTGTAATATTTATCAATCAGGAAACCTTCTTTTAGGGTTTTTAGAAGCTGAAGAGGCTGATATTAATGGAACAATTACTGTTTTTATTCAGGATAAACAAAAAATTGACTGCTTATACAATGAATTAAGAGATTTAGTTATTAAGGAATTAAAAGAAAACCGGACTTATAGTATATATCATTTCTATATCAATGACCCGGAAGGAAGAGAAGTTGAGTTTCAAACTTTCAATCATCAGTTATTACCTTATCATACTTTAACTGACAGCTTGATTCTAAGGCGTTCTGTCAGAGATTTTACTAAGGAAGAAGTTTCCGAAGATATATTAAATAAAATCTTTGAATTATGCAGATATAGCCCGACTTCACGAAACAGTCAAAGCTATTATTATCTTGTAATAAGAGATTCTGAAACAAAGAAATGGCTTGCAGATACAAGAGAAAATGCAGGGACACCTGTTAAAAAAGCTCCAATAGCTGTATTAGTTATTGCTGATAGCAGTAAAACGATAAGACTTGAACAAGATGCAAGCATTGCAGGTACATACTTGATGTTATCAGCTTTTGCTTATGGACTTTCTTCTTGTTGGGTTACAGATATGAATAAAAAAGTGATTAAAGAAAGATTTAATATCCCATGCGAAGATTATATTGCCTGTGCAATTGCTTTAGGATATTCTAAAGATTATAAAGCAATACCTGAAAGAAGAATGATTAAAGATTTTGTGTTATATGATAAATATCAATAAAAAATCATAATATGCAACTGCATGATACACAGTTAAAAAAACTTATAAATTGTTATCAAATTAGCGTTGCTTTTTAAAAAAAACTTGCAAGAAATCAATTATTTATTTTAATTGTACTTGAGGTGTAAATGGAGATTAATAAAGGCTACAATGAGTATTACAACAACCTAAAGATTGAAATTCATAATTCAAAACTAGGCTCAATTAAAAATATGTTGCTTGAGCTTTTTAAACTCATCAACAATCCTTCTTGTAGTGCAAGAGAATTAAAAGAGTTGATTGAACTTGACCCTCCACTTACCATGAAGATTTTAAAATTAGCAAATTCTGCATATTATGGTACATTTAGAAAACTTACAGATATTCAGGAAGCTGTTGTTTGGTTGGGATTTGACACAGTAAAACATTTAGCTTTATCCATGAAGATTCTGGAAATGTTTGATGATACTCATACTGAATCAAGATTTTCACGATTAAATTTATGGAAATCCAGTATTACCTCCGCATTTTTAGGTAAGACAATTTATCGTAGAGAGTTTTGTAAGCCAAGCAGTTTTATCTATTCAGCAGGATTACTGCATAATATTGGTATAATCTTTCTTGATCAGTTTAGAAATATGGATTTTAACAATATTTATGAACAAATGTTGAAAACAGACAAAGATTTGTATTGTTTAGAAATTGAAGCATTTGGTTTTGATCATGCCACACTTGCTGCTGATATCATGGAAGAGTGGGGGTTTCCAATTAATATTGCTGACGCTGTAAGGTTTCATCATAACCCTGTTAGTGCACCTAAATTGGCTAGGATTGACACCTTTTGTCTATTCCTGATCGATGAAATCTTGAAACAAGAAAAAATCGGATTTGCTGAGTCAAATAATTATAATCATTTTAAACTTCAATCTGCTATGAAGTTTTTAAACCTAACTCCTGAAAATCTAAAACCCATACTTGAATATGTTAAAGCAGAGCTTGAGGAGATGCAGGACAATGGGATATTACATTAATTTAATCATTATAAGGATGTACAATGAAAAATACTCCTGAACTCTTAGAAAAAATTAAATATCTGGAAACAATTAATAAACAGTTAGAAAATGAACTTATTCTAACTAAACAAGAAAATGATTCCATTACTGATAAATATCTTGAAATAGTTAATCATCTTGAAAAAATTGTCCTTGAAAAGAATGAAGAACTGATTCAATACCAAAGAGCATTGGAAAATTCTATATCTGAAATGCAAAAAATGCTGGATTATTCTCCGGCAATTATTTTTTATAAAGATATAAATCTTAATTTTGTAAGAGTTAATAGACCTTTCTTATCATTTTTTAATTTAAAAACATCAGAAGTAATAGGGTTTGATCAAAAATCTGTATTTAAAACAACCTTTTTTAATGAAAATGATGAACTTTTTGTCATAAATAACGCTAAGGCTCTTTTAAAAAGAGAGTGTTCTATAAAAATTTATAATAGAGTGTTTTATTTCGAAAGCAATATTATTCCTGTGTTTGATGTAAATCATACTGTTGAAGGCATCTTATGCTTCGCTATTGATGTAACAAACCTTACTCAGATTAAAAATGATAATCTAATACTGCTAAATCATTTGAATACTTCTCAAAAACATGAAGCATTAGGAACTTTGGCTAGTGGCATATCACACGATTTTAATAATATCTTGTCTGCAGTGATCGGATATACTGAAATAGCTTATAATTTCATTGAAAAACCTGAAAAATTAAAACACTATCTGTCTGAAGTCTTATTTGCATCTAATCGAGCTAAAGAACTTATCAAGCAAATTCTGACCTTCTCCAGAAAGAACTCAACTGAGATTAAACCCATAAACCTTATTGAATGTATTAAAGAATCACTTAAATTAGTAAGACCAACAATACCGTCAAATATAGAAATTAATCTAAAAATCAATGTTAATCATGCACTTATTGCAGGCAATGATATTCAGATTAAACAAATTTTACTTAACTTGTGTACGAATTCATGGCAAGCATTACAAGGTAAAGTGGGTATGATAGATATATGTTTAGAAAAGGTTCATCTATGCAATGACACCATTATAAAACTTAAAAATAATCTTGTGCCAGGTTGGTATTATAAATTAACTGTCTCAGACAATGGAACAGGCATTCACAAGAGTATTATTGACAAAATTTTCGATCCGTACTTCACAACTAAAAACAAAGAACAAGGCACCGGATTGGGTTTGTCTGTTGTATTAGGTATAGTATCAGAACATAAGGGTTCAATTGATGTTGTTTCAGACTCTAATAGCGGTTCAAGCTTTAGTGTTTACTTGCCAAAAATTGAAACT
>CAZJNG010000350.1:0-3243 GCA_964547265.1 uncultured Candidatus Cloacimonadota bacterium
TTGTTGCTTTATAAATTGCTGAATATAAGTTACTTATGCTTTTAGGTGCAAACAATGGTGTTTGCATAACATAAATTTTAAAATAATAGAAAAAATAACCTTGTTTAGTTAAATACCATAAGTTTTAAAGCTTGTTGTTGCAGGATATTTGCTTGAGCCATCATAGCCAATGAAATTTCGTTTCTAACCAGAGATGAAATATATAAGCTCATCTCGTTGGCAATATCTATATCTGTTATTGTTTCGTAGGATGATTGCATATTAATCTTTTTAGTTGAAGTGGAGTCCAGGCTTGATTCCAATCTGTTTTGTATTCCTCCAAGATATGATTGAAAATTTGTTGTTTTAATCATTGCTGAATCTATACTTGTAAGTGCTGACTGTGCAGAAGTTTGGCTATCAATTGAAGGAATAGAATTACTAAAAATCTCATTTGAGTCTGATTTAGGAAGAGATATAAAATAATAATCAGAATTTCTATCGGACTTAGTTCCGAAATGGACTAATAGTCCTTCATTTGCTTCTGTCCAGCCACTATTAGTTTGTCGATTTTTTGTAGCTTGTAAAGAGCCGTCAAGCAATTTTATATTATTATAATTAGTCTCATTTGAAATCCTGTCAATTTCAGCTCCAAGAGAAGAAAACTCGCTTTGCATAAGAAGTCTTTGTTCGTCTGTATAGGTTGCTGTAGAAGCTTGTTCTGCGAGTTCTTTCATTTTTATAAGTTGAGTATTTATGTTTAAAAGAGCTTCAGAAGCTGTTTGTACTAAACTTATGGCATCGTTAAGATTTCTTTCTCCTTGATTTAAAGTACTCAAATCTGCACGCATTAATTCACTTACTGCAAAACCCGCAGGGTCGTCAGCAGCATTATTGATTCTCAATCCGGTTGATAATCTCCGAACTGATTTGCTGATATCGTTGTAAATCTTATTATTTTGAAGATTTACATATGAAGCTAAACTGTTTCCTGTTATGACAATAGCCAAAATTTCCTCCAATTGGATATTTTGACAATTTCTAATCTGACATAACAGGTGCTATGGCTTAATACACTAAACTAACCTTATTACATTATAATATATGATAGTTTAAAAAGCAAATAAATTTTTTAAATATTTGTTGTTAAATAAAAATGCTTGACATTTTAAGAGCAAAAAATATTATAATTCAAAATTGATTTATAGGAAGAATATGATAGACATTATGAATAAAACCTTAGCTGATAAAGAAAATACAATAATCCTTATTCCTGTGTATAATAGTAGCTTACAGCTTGACCGATTATTAAAGTTATTAATTGAGGAAGATTATAAAAAAAATATTCTTTGTATTGACGATGGATCAAGTGATAATAGTTTATCCATAATTGAAAAAAATCAGATAAATTATATTAGTTACAGTGTTAATAAAGGTAAGGGATATGCATTAAAAAAGGGTTTTAATTATGCTATTGAAAATGCTTATAAATATGCATTAACTCTTGATAGTGATTTACAACATGATCCCGAAAGAATAAAATATTTTATTCAGACTCAAAATCAAACAAATGCAGATTTGGTATTGGGATTTAGAAGATTTAATTTTGTTAATATGCCGTTTGCCAGAGTTTTAAGTAATTATATTACGAGTTTTATTGTTAGTTCTTTTTGCAGAAAGACCATACTTGATTCTCAATCCGGATACAGACTGTACAATTTAGCTTTTTTTAATGCTGATGAGATTAAAAGTTACAGGTATCAAATGGAAACGGAGATTTTATTTAATTATATAAATAAACGAGCAGTTATTTCTCATGTGGAGATACCTGTAATATATAAAGATGAAAACAGCAACATATCTCATTTAAGGGATATTAAAAACTTTGTTAATGTTGTTTTGAAAGAGATTTTTTTATGAATATTTTATTAACTAACGATGATAGTGTAGAGTCTGAAGGTATTTGGATTCTTCGAGAAGAATTAATTAAAAACGGACATAATGTCTTTTTGGTCGCACCTTCTATAGAAAAAAGTGCAACTTCGCATGCTCTAACAATCAGAGAGCCTTTAAGAATTAAGCCTGTTAAAAATCCTTTTAACCAAAAAGAAGTTTTACAAAATGCTTACTCTGTCAGTGGGACTCCTGTTGATTGTATAATTATAGCTTTTGAAGAGATATTGAAAAATCAGGATAAGATAGATTTAGTTATTTCAGGAATTAATGCAGGGCAAAATCTGGGTGATGATTTATTGTATTCAGGTACAGTTGCCGCAGCTATAGAAGCCATGTGTTTCGGTTACAAAGCCATTGCCATATCAACTACCAGTTATGAAAATCAAAAATATGCAGTAACAGCAAAAGTATTAAATAAGCTGATTAATAAAGGGATAGAGCAATATATCGGTCATAGAGAGATTTTAAATATTAATGTACCAAATATTGATGAGACAGAGATTAAAGGCTTAAGAATTACACAAGTAGGATTTAGAAGGTATCAGAATATACTTTTTAAAGACCATGATCATAGAAATAGAGAGATTTTTTGGATTGGAGGAGATAATCCTATCTTTGAAAAATCAGAACACTGCCTTGACTTTGAAGCAGTTAAAGATGATTATGTTTCTATTTCTCCGGTTAAAATTGATTTCACCAACTATGATAAGCTAAATAAGTTGGAAACTTGGTTGACAATAGTAGGGGACATCCAATGAGATTTGATGATCAGAGAAAAAAAATGGTAGAAACACAACTTATTGCCAGAGATATTAAGTCCGAAAACATCATAAAAGCATTTTCTAAAGTTCCTCGTGAACTTTTTGTATCTGAAGATTGGAGAGATTTTGCATACAAAGATCACCCTTTATCAATTGGCTTTCATCAGACTATTTCTCAGCCATATATTGTAGCTCTGATGATGTCTTTACTTGATATTCAGGAAACAGACAGAGTCTTAGAAATAGGTACAGGTTCCGGGTATCAAACTGCTTTATTGGCAGAGGTTTCATCTGAAGTTTTCACAGTGGAACGAATTGAAGATTTATTGATGAACGCAAAGAAGATTTTAAAGAAACTAGAGTATAAAAATATTTACTATAAAATAGGTGACGGTAGCCAGGGATGGGAAAATGCTTTGCCTATAGTGTCCGAATTTAATAAGATAATAGTTTCTGCGGCTAGTCCGGGAATACCGGGCAAATTGCTTAGTCAGTTAAGTATTAACGGTAAACTAATCATTCCACAAGGTGAAATTAATATTCAGGA
>CAZJNG010000351.1:0-3228 GCA_964547265.1 uncultured Candidatus Cloacimonadota bacterium
CGGGAACTGTTATATTTTCTGTTTTTAAAATTTGTGCTAAGGTACCTATGTTTAAGCCATATGCATCAAGTTTAAACGGGTCAACATTGACTTTTATTTCTCGTTCTTTATGACCTACAACGATGAAATTACCTACGCCGGGCACTCTTTTAAGTCTGTTAGTTACCTGATCTTCGATAACTCTTTCCAGTCCATTGAAACTTTCTTCTGCTGTAATATTGTAAATCAGCACAGGCACCATAGAGCTGTTCACCTTGACTATCATTGGATTATCAACATTAGTTGGCAGGTCTTTTTTAACCAGTTCTATCTTGTCTCTGGTGTCATTGCTTGCTTCGTTAAGGTCTGAACCCCAATCAAACTCAAGCGAGATAAAAGAAACATTCTCTTTGGACTTTGAAGTCATTTTCTTAAGGTTAGTTACGCTGGAAAGCTGATTTTCTATTACTTTAGTTACTTGTTCTTCAACCTCTAAGGCAGATGCTCCGGGATAGACAGTTACTATCGTTATAGCAGGCATTTCAATACTGGGTAAAATGTCTTTTGGAAGCATACTAACTGATACTATACCAAAGAGAAACAAAGCCATAAAGAGCATTATAGTAAAAACCGGGTTCTTAACGGCTATCTCAGGAAGTCTCATTATTTTCCTCCTGTAATGCTGACAGATATACCATCAAGGACATTTGTTTTGCCTGCGGTTATTACCCTGTCATCAGCTTTAAGCCCTGTTACAGAAACCATATCACCAACGCTGTCTGTAATTTGCACAACAACCCTCTTAGCCTTGTTATTTTCAACGGTGAACACAAAGGTTTCGCCAATTCCTGTTTGCTTGATAACAGCATAACGAGGGATAAACAAAGCTTCTTTATCTTCAAGATTAACTGTTACCCTACCAAACATTCCCGGCTTTATTATGTGGTCTTTATTTTCTATAATAATTTCAGCCTGAGCAGTTCTGGTCATATGTGAAAGAATAGGCTTGATGTCACTTATTTTTCCTTTAAATACCTCACCGGGCAGTGCGTCAAAGACGATATCAGCAGCGAGTCCTGTTTGGTATTTAGTAAGCTCTTTTTCATTAATGTCAATTAAGATTTTAACAGGATTAAGCTGCATCAGCCTAACAATACCACTCGAACGGGAATAACCCGGTGCCAGTGATGGATTAAACAGAAAGTTTTCACCTTCTTCGAGCAGGTATTCTACCACCATACCGTCAAAAGGAGCTCTAATCTCAGTACTTTTCTTAATCATTTCGTATTTCTCTTTGGTAGCTAAATACTTAGCTTTTAGATGGTCGTAATCTATCTCAGCTACAGCACCTCGTTCTTTGAGGCGAGAAAGTCTGTTGTAATCTCTTTCAAGTGTTTTCATTTCAATTTCAGCCTGTGCTAAGGTTTCACCTGCCATTTGTACGATGAGGTCACCTTTTTTGACATTTTTGCCTTCATTTACAATAAACTTCTCAACCTTACCCGGAATAGACGCTCCAAGGTTGGCTTCTCTGTTTGCTAAAACCGAACCACTGTACTTCGCAACAGGTGTATAGGTAAGAAGTTCAGCTCTTTCTGTTCTCACATTAACTACTGACTTTACCTCTTCAGCAAGCTCTGTTTTTGCGCAAGCACTTAAGATTAAGATGCTGATAACGAATAATATGCTATATTTTGATTTCATTTTTTATCTTCCTTTCTTTATAATTTACCGATAGCTTTTAGATATTGAGTAGTTTGAGTATTGTACTCATTTTGAGCGTCAATCCACTCTGACCAGGCATTATACCAAAGGGTTTGAGCTTCTAAGACATCTGTATTTTTAACAAGTCCTTCTGAAAATTTATTATTGGTTATGTCCAGATTTCTTTCTGCCTGTATGAAACTGCTCTTAGTCAAAGCCTCTCTTTTTCTTGCCTCTGTAAGCTTATATTCAGCCTGACTGACATCAAGGCTAATCAGTTCTCTGGTTTCTTCAAGTTTTAGTACTGAAGACTCATAACTTTTTCTTGCGGCTGCATTTAGATATCCTCGTTCATTCCAGTGAAACAATTCCAGTTGAGCAACTAAAGCCAGTGTCCAGTCATTACCAAATTCATTTTTAAAGCTATTATATGGATTTGGATTAGTGAATTGATACGATGCCTGCAAAGCTATGTTTGGCATATATCTGCTTCGGGTTATGCTTTTATAGCTTTTTGAAATGTCTATACCTTGCTGAACCATCTCAATCTCAGGTCTGGAATTATAAACATCCTCAATATCAACAGGGTTAATGACATTCATCATACTGTCAATCGTTTCATCAGTAAGGCTCAAATGTGTAGTTACAGGAATACCCAGTATCTGATTTAAAGCCATACCGGAAAGACTAACACCGTTTTCTGCCTTAAGAACTAAAAGTTGTGCCTCGTTATGTTTAACAGTAACCTTAAGGACTTCGTTTTCTGTGACAAGACCTTCTTCAAAATAAGCCTCAATGTTTCTAAGATGATTGTCTAAGGTTTCCAGATAAGCTTGAGCTGAGATAAGTTTCTTTTGCACAGAAACAAGTCTCCAGTATGCTTCGTCTAATTTCAGGATTGTTTCTTGTCTGCTTAAGACTTCCTTTTGTGTGGAAATCTCAGAAAGACTTGTTGCTATATCATACTGAGCCTTAATCTTACCACCAGTAAAAACAGGCTGAGCCAGACTAAAATTAAATAAATAGGTATTCTTGCTGCCAATCTTTTCATCGAGTTTCAATACAGCATATTGGTCAGCAACCTGAACGGGATTGTCAGAGTCACTAAAATCATATACCGGTAGGCGTTCAGGTCCCTTTTGAAATCTCCAGTCATCACCCTTTGTGTAATATGCTCCGTTAAAAGATAAAGCAGGTAAAAATCTTGTCTTACTTGCCTTTCTCTGAAGCTCTGCGCTTTCTGCTTCCTTTCCTGCCATTTTAAGGCTGTGATTGTTTGACAATGCCATATTTCTGGCTTCTTCAAGACTTAAGCTTAGTTCTTGAGCAATTATTAAACTTACCCCAAGTAAAAGAATAACTAAACTCAAGCTTCTTTTGAATTGTAATTTCATATCACTTTATCTCCTGTTTTATTTAAAACTCCATTTCCTAATATATCTGCCATTTGTGCTTTTACCTCATTCAAGTCATTACTGTAATCATCTAAAAGCCATCTCATTAATACAAAATCCATAGTTCCAAAAATCATAGTAGTTAGTATCT
>CAZJNG010000352.1:0-3226 GCA_964547265.1 uncultured Candidatus Cloacimonadota bacterium
AAATTGCAATGCAAATACTTATGTTTATCACTCAATACAGCCTTTTAATACCATGAATAAACTGGTTGTTGTAATACCAAAACATGCAGAAAAAGAATCAGGGTTTAAAAACTTAGTTCAAAAAATATGGAATCTGGCTGAAAATAATGGAAGCAAATTTATTATCTTTGCTCCTGAAAATATCAATGATATCTTAATTGAAAACAGCAAGAAAAAGGCAATTGATATGGAATTGATTAATTTTTCAGATTGGGAGGATTTTTTAATAATCTCTTCAAAACTTCAGGAGAATGACGGATTAATAATTGTCATGAGCAGACCGGGTCATATATCCAGGAATAACACAATGAATAAGATTTCAAGATATTTAAACAGATATTTTGATAAACATAATTATATCTTGGTTTATCCAATTCAAAGTCAGATCAAGAATGAAGAAATACCATCCAAAACCAGTTTTTTCTCCTTTAGAAACAATATCCCGCAGCTATAATCGGAGTTAAGATGAAAAAAATAATTTTTACTAATTTATTAAATCCTGTCTCATGGGATAAAGCAGAATATCAAGCACAAGTTTTTATTACTATTGAAGAAAACAGGATTCTGAGTATTTCTAAAGATGTTAAAGATAACTCAATAACTGTCGATGATATGTCTGATTGTGTTTGTTATCCCGGTTTTATTGACCTTCATACACATATTTATCAGTATAATATCAGAGGTTCTTATAAAAGCCATCTCCTTGAATGGTTAAATACTTTTACTTTTCCTGAGGAACGAAAGACAAGTGAGTCCGACTATTCAAATTTTTTAGCAGCCATTGCTTTTGATGATTTAGTAAAATCAGGTACTTCAACAGCTTGTATATATTCCACAATATTTAAAAATGCCTTTGAAACAGCTTTCAATCAAGCTGAGAAAAAAGGAATAAGGGCTATAATCGGTAAAGTTATGATGGATGTCAATAGTCCGGAATACCTTACTGAAAATACAGAACAATCAATAAATGACTCAATTGAGCTATTTAATAAATATAATAAACTTAATCCTTTATTAGAGTATTGCTTTACTCCTCGTTTTGCCTTGTCTTGCTCTTTTAATCTTATGCAAAGAACGGGAATATTTGTTAAAAATAATTCTTCATATATTCAAACGCATATCTCAGAGAATAAAGACGAGATAGAATCTGTAAAAAAATATTTTAGTAATTCGACTTCATATACAGACATTTATGCTCAAGCAGACCTCTTGACTCCTAAAACGCTTCTTGCACATGCAATTCATCTTAATAACACAGAGTTAAGCATTATCCGTAAAGCCCGTTCTTCAATAGTTCATTGCCCCGATTCTAATTTTTTTCTTAAAAGCGGTGAATTTCCTTTGGATAGAATAATTAATCACCAAATCCCATTTGGACTTGGTTCAGATGTTGGAGCCGGAACAACATTTTATATGCCTTATCATGCCAGAATGATGATTTACAGACAAAATAAATATCAGGTTAGTCCGTTTAATGCCTTTTATTCTTTTACTTTAGGAGCAGCTGAAGCTTTAAGGAAAGCAAACATTATCGGCTCTATTAAACCTTTAAAGTATGCTGATATGACTTTTATAAAACAAGAAACCGATACTAATGATATGGAAACTATATTATCAAAACTAATTTTTACCAGTACGCAAAATGATGTAAAAAAGCTTATAGTTAATGGTCTTGAGGTTTATAAAAATATTGAAATTTAATATTTTTAAGGTTTGAATATCATAATAAATATTTTTATAGTATAGTTTTTGATAGTCGTATAGAGTTTTCTGAACATGAGAGTAAGATTAGATAAAATCTTTTTTTGCAATGAATTAAATAGTAATAAAATCTTTTTTTGTTAATAATCAAAAAAATACTGGACATATTTACATATTTAAAAAAGATTGCAATATAAGCAAATAAAAAACTTGTAAAAAAAATCAGGAGTATTTATGACACAACCGGATAATGAAAACACAACTCAGAAAAACACTAACAATTCTGAAGACTTTGAAACCATGCTTGACGAAAGCATGAAAAATCTTAATACCAATCTTAAAAAAGGAGATGTTGTTACCGGAACAATTTCGAGCATTAACGAATCTCAAATCATTATATCAATTGGTGTTAAACAGGACGCTTACGCAGAAATAGGCGATTACCTGGAAGACGGCAAACTTCAATATAAAATCGGAGACGAAATTAAAGGCTTTATCGTGAAGATGAATGACCATCAAATCGTTATCTCTAAGAGTCTTAACCGTTCACATGGAAATAAGGTTTTAGTAAAAGAAGCTTTTTCTAAAAAGATACCTGTTAAAGGCAAAGTTACTGAAACCGTTAAAGGTGGCTATTCTGTTGATGTCTTTGGTATTAGAGCTTTCTGCCCGGTATCACATATTGATTTAAATATCAACGAAAAGCCTGAAACATTTATTGGCAATACATACGATTTTGAAATTATAGAGTACGAAAGAAACAATATTATTGTTTCCAGAAAAAACCAACTATTACAAGAAATTAACGAAAGAAAAGAAAAATTCTTTGCAAATACCGTTGTAGGCGATGTTTTAAAAGGAAAAGTTTCCAGATTAACAAATTTTGGTGCTTTTATTGAACTTGGAGGTCTTGAAGGCTTGTTGCATATTTCTGAGTTCTCATGGGCTCATGTTGCTAAAGCGGATGAAGTCTTGAAAGTCGGAGAAGAAATTGAAGTTAAAGTAATTGCACTCGAAGGAGATAGAATTTCTCTCAGCATGAAAGCTCTTCAAGAAAATCCGTTAAAACTTGCTTTTGAGAAATATAGCGTAAATGACATGGTTAAATGTAAAGTTTTAAGACATGAAAACTTCGGTTCTTTTGTAGAGTTAGAACCCGGAGTTGAAGGCTTAATCCCTATATCTTTAATGTCAAGCAGAAGAATCCAAAAAGCATCTGAAGTTCTTGACCTTGGACAAGAAATAGAAGCTCGTATAATTAAACTTGACCCTAAAGACTTTAAAATTTCTCTTTCACTTAAAGAAGAAATTATCGATGTTTGGGATTTAAATGCTAATGAACTTAAACAAGGTCAAGAAGTAAAAGGTACAATTGAAAATGTTACTGAACACGGAATCTTTGTAAAGGTAGAAAATGGCATTACAGGTTTAATCCCTTCATCTAAAGTAAAAAGAGCAAAGCTGGAATATACCGATAACGATAATA
>CAZJNG010000353.1:0-3223 GCA_964547265.1 uncultured Candidatus Cloacimonadota bacterium
CACCTTAGCAGGTAAGGGCATCTGTTCTAATTTCGAATCTTTTGAATAAGACTTGAAATCCTTCGGATGAACCCCTCCAAAAAAAGTTTTTAATGCCATAATCGCTCCCTATAATTATTTATGCACTTTCGAACATTAAATCATAAAAACGATGATATGGCAAGCTTTTTTTTGCTTTTTTTTGCTTTTTTTTATTAAGTCCTTAGTTTTAGCTTAGTTATCAACATTTTTTATCAGATTATAATAATCAAAAATAAAAGGTATTTTACATATATTTAAGAATAATCTGTAAATAATATTTGAAATTTTGTTAATGTGTTCTTTTATGGCACTGCTTTATTTCCGGAGATAAAATAAAATCATAGTAAGAGTAATATAAGTTTGTTGAAATATTATATATATCTATTTAATCACTCACAATAAAAATATCAAATAAAAATAAATCATAAACAATATATAGGACATTAATTAGTTTATTTACATAAAGCAAGCGATGGCAAAAAGCATAAGTAATTGATATACAAGTACTTAAATCTCCTGCAATTGTCTTTCAAAAACAGTCAACCTACAGGAGACCTACAGGGAATTTCGTTTCCTGTAGGTCCCCTGTACCTAAGCTATACATTACAAGTAGTTAGCAAGATAAAATCTGATATAAAATAACTTTCGTAAACAAATATAATTTTCAACAAAATGCTTATTGAGTTATATATATTAAATTTTAAATATAAAACATTAAATTTGAAATCATTTACCTGATAATTATCAAACCTGTTTTTAGTTTTTAACAAAAGAGACGACTAGTTTCGATACAAAACCAGGACATGATAATTGCAAGTAAATTATTGATTAGGACCTGACAAGCTGTCAGGTTTCCATTCCGGTTATATTTCTACATTTTGGGACATCCTCTAGAGAGCCTGTGCAATAATGATTGTTGTGCAAACACCCTTGTTTGCACTTAACATCATAAATCATTTTCAATCAATATGTTAGAAAGCAACAAGCAAGGGTGCTTGTTGAACAATTCTGAATTTTGAGCCGTACAATAATTATTATACTTAACTAATATCACACAATATCTTGCCTGATTTATTTTCCTCATTGACAAGTTTGTTATCTTTAACTACCATTTGACCTCTTAAAAATACGAAATCAATGCTAAAGCCGGTTTTAAAGTCTTCCCATGGGTTGTATGAATCGACTAAGGTAGGAATTATAGTCTTTGGAGTTGCATTAGGGTTTACTACAATAATATCAGCATCTGAATTAATAGCTATTACACCTTTTTGTGGATAGATACCTGCCATCCGTGCCGGATTAGAACTAATCTTTCTAACATAAACATGTAAAGGGAAATCGTATTGATTGATAAATAAGTCAGAAAACAAATGAAATAAAGCTCCTATTGTCGGAATGCCTGAAGGTACTTGACGATAATCAGCCTTAGATCTGTCTTTATCTTGTTTAGAATAAGTTCTATGATTTGATGAGAAGATATCGGCATAGTCCATAAGTACTTTTTTCTGCATTAATTCTCTGCATTCTTCATTACGAAGAGGAGGTATAATCAAGTATTTATGCCCATTTTCCTGATTGTATAAATCGTCATTTAGGAAAACATAATGAGGTGTAACTTCACAAATGAGTGGGCATTCTCTTTTGGCGAGTTCTATTTGTCCTAATGTATCTGAAGAACTAACATGAGCGATAACTATATTAACTTGAGTCTGTTTACAGATGTCAATTACTTTTTCTGTTGCGAAAAGTTCAGCTTCTTCATTTCGGATAAGTCCTTGAGATTTTATGTTTTTGGGTTCTCCATTACTGATTCTGGCACTATTCATTACGGCTTCATCTTCACAATGCACAATAATCGTTGGATCATATCTGTTTAATCGACGAACTATTTCAAGTAGTTTTTCATATGGCAAGTAAAGGTTTGATTGTTTATAAGTTGTGTAAAATTTAAACGAGGTGAATCCTTTTTCAATCCACTTAGAAATATCGTTATAGTTGATGTCTGAGAATCTGGTAGGAGTCAAATGCCATCGGACATCACAAAAGATATTGTTTTTAGCTTTTTCTATTGCAGAACCTATTGCAACGGCAAGGCTTTGGTTAAAGTTTTGACTTACAAAACAATTCACGGTAGTGATGCCATTCAGCAAAGCTACATTTGTTCCTGTAGTATAGGTTTCATTTGAAGAATAAGGTCCAACTGTTTCTTGGAAATGAGCGTGAAAATCTACTAACCCGGGTAAGACTAATTTGCCTTTAGCATCTATTACTTTAGCACCATTTTCTCTTGGGAGATTTACTCCTATGTCTGAAATATAGTCTTCAGTGATTTCAATATCACATACTTCACTATGTTCCTCAAAACAAACGAGACCATTAACAATATAAGTTTTCATATTAACCCTTTCTATTACAAGAATATCTAAATATGATTTATTTGTCAACAGAAAAAACAATTGACAAAAATCAGTAAATTATTTAGAATATACTATAAGGAGTTAAAATGTTAGAATTTAAAAATAGAAAAGCTACTTTTGAATATTATTTTGTTCAGGAAATTGAATGCGGTATTGTCTTAAAAGGTACAGAAATAAAGAGTATAAGATTAGGAAAGATAAACTTTAAAGATTCGTATGCTAAGATAATTAATGATGAAGTCTGGTTGTTTAGTATGCATATAAGCCCTTATGAAAAAACAGTATATTTTAATCATGAACCTGAAAGAAAAAGAAAGCTTTTATTACACAAAAGAGAAATCAAAAGACTAAAAACTAAAGTTGAACAAGAAGGAATGACCTTAGTTCCAAAATCAATTTATATTAATGAAAAAGGTAAATGTAAGCTGATATTATGCTTGGCAAAAGGTAAGAAAAACTTTGATAAAAGAGATACCATACAGGCAAAAGATATGAAAAGAGATATCGAGAGAAGGATGAAATCAGGTGAATAATTGAGCATTATCAGAGGGGTTGCAGGATTCTTTAAGCATTGATGAACATAATTTTAAATTTTTTATACAATAAAGTTCTACAAGCTTACAGCTTATAGTTTTATAATGTCTTGACTGTAAATGATTTATGGTTTTAGGTGCAAGCAGGGATGCTCGCACAACTATAGTTTTGGGACAGCCTCTATTGAAACTATCTCATAATGTAGAAATATAACCGGAATGGAAACCGGACGGCTCGTCCGGTCATGTCAT
>CAZJNG010000354.1:0-3194 GCA_964547265.1 uncultured Candidatus Cloacimonadota bacterium
ATCAAATTGATCGATTGGTTTTTGCAAGATATGATGATACAGTATGTTTGATTAAAGTTAATAATAAAATAAATGAACTTTATATTGGAAACTATGGAATGGTGAACAGGTTTACAAAATCACCTGAGAGTTATATGGATTTAATGAGATTTGCTTATTAGGAGGATAAATGAATAAGTTATTAGTTTGGTTGTTTAGTTTTTACTTGTTTGTATGTAATGTCAACGCATTACAAGTAGAACAATTGATTTCCGGTGGTGGAACATCTTTAGATTGGTCATGGGCTGTAGCCGTTGACTCAAACGGAAGCTCATATATTACCGGATCCATTTCAGGTTTTGCTGCTTTTGGACAGATAGAAACAGGATTTGATATAAGTCCCGAAACTCAGATTTTAGTAAAAATTAACAGTAACGGAGAGTTTGAATGGATTAAATATCTACAGGATTTTGGTGATCCGGAGAATATGAATTTAGGTACAGCAATGGGTGTAGGGGTTGATTCTCAAGATAATGTTTATTTTTCAGGATATTTTACTTATTCTTGCATAATTGATGGTCATGAGCTTCATTCAAACGGTGTATGGGATATTTTCTTAGTAAAATTCAGTTCTGCAGGAGATTTGATATGGGCAAGAAGTTTTGGGGGTACGGGATATGATATTGCTCATGGTATGTGTGTTGCCAAGGGTAATGATTTTATTGATGATTATATATATTTGACAGGATGGTATGGGTCAGAAATTATAATCGATGATTTAGTTATCCCGAATATGGGAGGATCGGATATTTTTATAGCTAAATTTAACACTTCCGGTGAAATTGATGATTTTATTTACGCAGGAAACGAAATGGTAAATTATGCTTATCAAATTGATTCAGGTATCAATGGGGAAATTGCTATAGTAGGTAGTTCTTCAGGAAGTCTTGATTTCCCTATTATAGGCAGTATAGAATTTGCAGGGACATATTTATATCATCTGAATCAATTTAATAATTCCGCTTACTATTCAGTAGTACCCGGTATTTCTCCTTTTAGGGTTGCTGTTGATAATAATAATGCAACTATTATAGCAGGTAGATTATTAGAAGATGCTTTTATAAATAATGAATGGTTTTATTTATATAATGATCAATCAGATGGTATTGTGGTTAAAAGTTCAGGTCCGGGAGATAATAATATTGATTGGGTATTAGCATTTCATGGCTCTGGTGAAGAAGTGGTAAGAGCTGTTAATACAGATAGTCAAAATAATGTTATCATAGCACTTACGATTACTGATAGTTTATCTGTTTTTGGATTTGATTTTTATACAGATACAGATGAAGATTTAATAGTATTTAAGATAAGTCCTGACGGACAATATCTAAATCATTTACATATTCCTTGTAACGGCTCTATAAAAGCAACAGACATCAAAGTGAACAATAATGATGAAATTATTATAACTGGATGGTATAGCGGTGAAATTCTCGTTGGTGGATATGAGATTAGCACATCAAATTATTATGATTTGGATATGTTTTTTATAAAAATTTCTACTTCGACAAGAATTGATAATGATACTGAAAGTCAACAATGTCAAATATTTAACTCAAACAATATAATGTCAGTTTATCCAAATCCTTTGGTTGTTAGCAAACTGAAAGTCTCATTTACCAAAGAACTCTCATCACAGGCTCAAGTCTCTATTTTTAATGTAAAAGGACAAAAATTATATTCTTCAAACTTAAGTAAAAATAATCAGGAAATAGATTTGTCAAATTTTAAAAGCGGATTATATTTTATAAGAGTACAGGATAATTCTTTGTTAGAGACGAAAAAGTTATTAATTATAAAATAAATTAAGATATTTGAGGAAATTAAAAATGGAAACTGATAAAAGGAAATCAATAGCATTCTTTTTGATACTTTTGGTAATAGCTTTTGTTATGTTTTATAAAATTACCAATTATTTTATTGTACCTGTTATTATCTCATTATCATTTACCACTCTTCTCTATCCATTTTATGGATATGTTTTAAAGGTATTAAAGAATAAAGCAAGTTTAGCATCAATAGTAACAATATTAATAATTGTTTGTATTTTACTAATGCCAATATATTTAATTGGTGATTTATTAACTCGGCAAGTAATACATTTGTATTCTGAAGCTGAGCCTTTTGTAAGAGATTTCATCAGAGAGGCTGAGAAAAGTCAATTTTCAGCCATAATTCATTTGGAAAGATTTGACTTTTTAAAAGAAATAGCTTTTGACTTTGAGTCTCTTTTAAGAAGCATAGTTCAAAGTTTACTTGCTATGTCAAAGTATCTTATAAATGTTATGTCACAAAGTACCTTTCAATTTTTAACAAATGTCGGTATTACATTATTTTGTATGTTTTATTTTTTTAGAGACGGAAAGAAGCTTGGTGAATATTTACTAAAAATTATGCCAATGAAGAATGTACATGTGATAAGATTATTTGATAAATTTTCACAAATATCCCGTGCAACAATTAAAGGTACGCTTATAATTGGAGTGATTCAAGGGACTTTAGGTGCCATAACTTTATGGATATTTGGAAATAATACATGGGTATTATGGGGTGTAGTAATGGTTATTTTAGCAGTAATTCCTTTTTTAGGTACTTGGTTAGTATTAGTACCTGCAGGAATAATTAAAATTATTATGGGTCAACCTATACAAGGAGTTTTAATTCTGATTATAAGTGTAGTAATAATTAGTAGTATTGATAATGTATTAAGGCCAATATTAGTTGGAAGAGATGCTAAAATGCATGATCTTTTAATTTTTTTCTCGACTATTGGCGGTATTGCTGTTTTTGGTTTATTTGGTTTTATCATAGGACCAATATTTGCTGCCTTTTTAGTATCTCTACTTGACATATATTGTCAGGAATATAATCTAGATTCAGATTGTAAAAAATTATAGATAGGTTGTTTCATGAATAAAAATTTTGTAATTGTTTTAATAATTTCTTTGTTACTTATTTCTTGTGGTACTGATAGTGTTTTAAAGCCTTCAATAGAACATCCTTCTTCAGGGATGATTAAAAACTTATCGGTACAAAATAATATTTTATCTTTCAATACTAAAGATAGCACACTAGTTTATTTTGAGTTTAAAAACAGGATAAATCCTGAAGACAACTACAAAGCATGGTCTGCAGGTAAACCAAAATTAAATCAT
>CAZJNG010000355.1:0-3190 GCA_964547265.1 uncultured Candidatus Cloacimonadota bacterium
AAAAATCACTTACATTGTTATCAAATGTTGATAAAATCACATTTGGACTGTCAACAAACCACGATACAAAAGGTAATTCCATTTCTTCAAACAATTGTGTAAGTCTTCCTTCTTTATCAAAACCAAGATGGTTAATTGTCAACACAAAATCCGGCTTAAACTGACTTATATCCGTAAGCAATTTACGAAAAAAAAGATCATAATCATAATTGTCAGTGTCTATATGAATATAATGAACTAAATTGCCGGATCTTTGAATTGCAGAAAGACATTCTTTTGTAAGTACATAAGAAGAATCAATAAAGATAATTTTTGTTTGTTCGCTTGTAAATTTTTTATATTTCCAATCTTCTGAAAGCTGATATAAAGATTCTCTAAAGATAGTCTTTTTAATTCTTTCATAAAGGTTACCATAAAGTCTTTCCTGACTTTTTAAAACCAACAAATCAAAGTCATCCTTATTGAAATCAAGAAACTGTAATACCTCAGTGTCTTGATAACCTATAATGTATTTCTTTACATTTATAACGGTAATATCTGTATGTTTTAACATCATATAAAAAACACTTATATCCGGTTCTATAACAATAATCTCCTTGTTGGGATAAACCTCACAAAACTTTTGCAGTTCATAACCCAATCCAATGCCTAGAATGATTAATTTTTTGTCTGTTCTTAAAAATGTGGTTTTAGCTATCTTTTCTGCAGATTTAAGAGGATACATCCTACTGTGTACTGAAGTCTCTTCCCCGTTTACCGTTGCAATAAGAGTGCTTACAGAATCTTGTGAAGGCTCCACTCGGTAGTTGATATCAAAAGCTGATACACCTTTTTTGATTCTGAAAGAAAGAGGATTTTTTTTTATCCGGCTGATATTGCTATTAAATAATCTATTCATAAAGAATTATTATTTTTATCATGGTAAATTTGTCAATTTTTATTTTCATCTTCTTTTGTAATCTGTTTATGGTAATCATTTCTAATGACAGAATAAAGATTATCTCAACTTTTATATGTTATACTTAACTCATTTTGAGAGGAGTTAAGAATCGATTTGTATGGTCAAAACCATAATTTTTTATAATATATTAATTTTTTCTTGACTATATTTAGAGTAATCGAAAAGATGTAAAAAAGTATTTAGAGGTAATAATGGCAAAATTGTTTAGTAAAGAATATCACGAAATTTCTAATACTTGGTATTTTAAACAAAATAAAATTAAGTTAAAAAAAGAACAGGTAAAATATACTGTTTACAAAATGCACGGCAGTTTTTATAAAATTGAATTTAGTATAACTTTTGACAGTTTTGATAAGTCTTTAATTATAAGTTTTGATTATGACCAAAAAACTGAAAAACTAATAAATTTTAGCAATTATGATAGTTACGATTACATAAATAATTACTACAGATTCGCTTTAATAGCATATGCTTATGAAAATCTAACTACAAACATATTAGAAGAATACAAATATACTATTTATGAAAATGACATATGTAGATATAATGAAAATGACTATAAAAAAATCAATGAGTTACATTATCAGGTTGAAGGGCTTTATGATGTTTCAAAAGATACAGTAAAAATTTATTTTTCAAACCTTAACGATATACAGTTTAATGATCTGCTAGAGTATGCGATTCAAGACAAGTTTCTGCATATTACATATTTAATTAAAAATATTCCATTTGTCAAAGCAATTAGTAGCGAAGAACAATTTTTCTTAAGTACTTTATTAAAACTGAGACGCTCCATAGGCAAAAAAAAGCATTTTATTAGCCTTTCTTTGGGAAACTTTGTCAAATTGCTTCCTCTAATGAAAAACATTACCGACAGGTTATTTATATATGAAACCGGTGATAGGCTCATATTCACAGAAAAGCCACTGCATATTGAATTTGTAATCGAGCAAGTTGACCCTGATGTATACTTATTTAAACTCGCTGAACAATATACAATCCATAGAATATTAGCCAATAATGAATCATATATACTTAGTAACAATACAATACAAAAAGTGATTTTACCATTTAAAAATGAAGTAATTACAAAAATATTTAATGACCAGTTTCTTGTTGATAAAAGTGAGTTAGTTTATTATAAAACCATAATAGCTAAACATCTCACAGCAAATAATCATCATCTTGATTTCTCAGATGATACCGAGTTTCCAAAAGTTCATGAAGAAACACCGGAAGTATATATTATTCTTGAAAATAAGAATAAAAACCTTTCAATCTTCTGCTATTTAGAGTATAGTGATTCTGTTAAGGTACCGGTTTCATTTATTCATAAAAAAGTGAAATTGGTTTCGATAAAAAATGAGTCTGAATTAAATTGGTATTACATCTCTGATGATTTAAGTGAGGAATTAGATTCATTCCTGACAAATTATCTCTATTATAGAGATAATATAGTTAATGAATTTTCTTGGACTATAACTAACGACTTACATAAAATGCTTATCAAAGAAAATTTATATGAAAAAGCAAACCCAAACTGGAACATAATCATGAATGAAAAGCTTAAAAAAGAGTTCATTCAATCAATTACCTTAGTGCCTGAAATTATTATCAATCAAAACGAGGAAATTGATTGGTTTTCTTATAAAATAATCTATAAATTTCAAAATATCACTGTCACTCAGGATGATTTAAGAGCTTTTTTTAAAACAGGAAGCAATGTGTTAAAAGCTCCGGATGGCTCTTTGGTGACAATAAAAAATCGAGAAGTATTTGATGAACTTGAAGATCTTGTAAAACTCAGCAAAAAGGATGCTGATTATTTTCATCGTGCCTCCATTTACAGGCTACCCTGGATTTATGAACTAAAAAAAATAAACCCTGCAATCAATATCCATGGTGATGAGTATCTACAGAACATGTATACTGCTCTAATAAACAGATCCTTAATTGACAAAACAGAACCATACTACACCTTAAAACCTGTAATGAGATCATATCAAAAACACGGATACGATTGGTTGAAAATGCTTGAAAAATACAAACTAAGCGGAGTTTTAGCGGATGATATGGGGCTAGGAAAAACATTACAAGCTATTTCAATCTTAACAGACTTAGAGCCTGACACTAAAAGCTTAATAATTTGTCCTAAAACTCTTTTATTTAACTGGGCTGCTGAAATTGAGAAATTTAACCCTCAGTTAAAATATATCATTTACGAAGGGA
>CAZJNG010000356.1:0-3184 GCA_964547265.1 uncultured Candidatus Cloacimonadota bacterium
AATAAGAGCTTCTGCTATTGATGTTGATAATCCAAATAATCAACCTATAATTTTTCGCATGAATATTAATCGTACTGGTTCAGATATTGTGACTGAAGCATACATGCATTTTTCCCTAACATGGAATGGAAATGCAATCATAACTAATAGTCGATCAGAATTTACTGAATCCTCATTACAATATTTAAATCAAAATGTTACACTTAACTTATCAAATCGAGATTTAATTAGAAATGCGGGCAGTCAGTATTTAAAAGCAGCAGTTCCTTCATTGTCCTTGTCAGATTTTTTGAACAATCGTCATTTTAAAACTTCAATCATGAATACAGGACTTTTCCCTGATGGAGTTTATTCCTTTACAATGCAGATTAAAACAGATAATGGTCAAAGTTTAAGTGGTGAACCATCTGTGTTTAACATGACAGTGTCAAATGTCTATAACATAAGTTTGATAAGTCCCGGCTCGATTGCTGGTTCATCAATTCCTGAGGTATCCGGACAGCCTTTAGTCTTTCTTTGGAATTCTAATATTATCAACTCAAATAATCCATATACTTTGACAATCAGAGAATATACCCATGAAAGTTCAATAAACATTAGTAATTTAGAAGGTTCAGGAAGGTTATTTTACTCTTCTTCACATGCTTTAATGAGTCCTCTATTTAATGAGAGCTTACCATTTATCAATGGTAATTATTATGCATGGAATATTAGTATGCCTGTTGTTACAGACCAAACTGAGTTTGGAATTAATTCAAGATTTAGTAGTTCATGGAATATCTTTAAGTTTGTTGTTGCAACCGGAGATGCACCTAATCCATATCAGAACATTAGTACATTTTTAAATAATCTGCAACATCCTTTAGTTAATCAGTTATTGCAACAAGGAGTGGTACCAACCGGAAATTTTTATCATAACGGTAATAGTGTATCATATCCCCAGGCATTGAATATTTTGCAACAACTGTTAAACTCTGAAATTGTTTCCATACAAATTGTGGATTGAGGTGAAAGATGAGATATTTTATTATTTTTTTATTGTTGAGTGTAACTCTAAGTTTGTTTTGTAGTAATCCAATAGCTGTGATTTCAGGGATGAAAGGAGAGATTTCTATAATCAGAGGAGAGGAACAATTAACTGCTAAAACAGGTGATTTGCTTTTTGATGCAGATGAAATTGTTTCAGGTATAGAAAGCTTTGCTTCAATAAGATTTGTTGACAATGGAGCAACTGCGAAATTATTCCCAAATTCAATACTGATAGTACAAGGTTATGTAGTCGATGGTAAGCTAAGTAAAAAGAGTTCAGTTGAAAAGGGTCGTTTTCTTTCTAAGGTAAATATTAATTCAGGTCAGTATATGGTAGAAACTCCAAATACCGTTGCGTCAGTAAAAGGAACAGAGTTTTTAGTTGGTTATGATAACTTTATGACTAATGTTATTGTTCGTTCAGGTGAAGTAGATATTGAAAATAAAATAACCGGCGATACAGTAACAGCTACTTCAGATCAAGGTTATAGCATTGACGAGAATGGTCAACAGGAAGAATTAAGTATTGATGATATCGAAGAAATTGATGATGATTTTGGAAATGAAGAAGTGCAAGAAAGTTTTATTGAAAGAAAAACATTTGAAGTTGAAATTAGAGATGCAGCCGGTAACATTAAAAAAGTGAGAATTACTTATGAACAAGATTAAAATTGTACTGTTGTTTTATGGATTATTACTTATTGGGTTATTAAATGCTTCTATTCAATTAATCCATACTCCAATAAGGGACTTAACTGAAGATATTGTTATTCAGATTCAAAATTTGCACACTGATGTATCTTTAGTGAAAATCAATTTTAAGACTGATTTAGATATTTATTATAAGACTTACGATTTAATAACAGAAAATACGACTAACAGATTGTTTACATTTTCAATAGAAAGGATTCTTGAAGAAATTTCTGAAGAGGATTTTAAATTTTTCTATTATTTTATTGAAGTAGAAGACTCTGAGGGAGAGAAAATAACATATCCTGAAATAAATCCTGAGTTTGCACCAGTTCAGGTAAGTTATGAAAATCAAAAACAAAAATCTTTATCAAGTAGTCCTTTTGTAATAATATCTCCTGAAAATTTGAACCAATTGACAAATAATCAAAATATTGTTGTCTCATTTTTTATTGATCAGGATATTATTGATAAAACATCGTTTAAGGTTATACTCGATGATCAAGATATATCTCACAGAGTCCAAATTTTTGACGGAATTCTAGTTTTCTTTGTACCTCAGAGAGATATTCAAAGAAGATTAAGAATTACTGCAACAACTATTAATGGCGACCTTATTTCATCTCCTGTTTGGACATTCAAAACTCGTTCAAAACCTTCAATAATGAGCAATTTCGATTTATACGGAAGCTTTACTTTTATTAATAATTCTGCTGATTACAGTTATAGCAATGAAGATAAGGATGCAATTTCAACTACAGATCAAACCGGAATATTTAACATGTCGTTTTTATATAAAAAAATTGCAATTAAAAATTATTTATATTTTAGCTCATTAGAAGATAAGGAAAATCAAAGACTTAACAAATATTATCTGGGGTTCTTGTCAAAACATTTTGACTTACATTTAGGAGATTATAGTCCTAATTATTCGGAGTTTACAGTCAATAATAGGTCAGTTTACGGTGTTTCAACAAGTATTAAAACCGGAGATTTTGCACTTAATGTTACTGCGGGTGAATTAAATAGAAAGATATCTCCTTCAGATGGGTTAAGCGGAAGTTTTAAACGGGAGCATTTATCCTCGAAAATTATGTTTGGGAATCGAAATAGAACAGCTTTTTCATTGAATGTATCCAAAACAAAAGATGTGTTAGGCAGTTTAGAATGGTTTGATTATTATAATCCGGTTGATAGTATTAATACAATTCAAGGTAAAGATAATATAGTTATCGGTACAGACTTTTCTATTTCTACACGATCTAGAAAATTTAGTATTTATGGCGAAGTGGCTATGAGTATGTATAACAGCAATATCAATCCGGGAGTAATTTCAAAAGAAGATCTTGAAGATTATATTGATAGTGATATACCTTTCGATCCTGAGACGTTTAAGCCGATCATTATCATTAATAAAAATATAGAGCCTTTTCAAGCAGGTTTAAACAACTCAGCTTTAAAATTT
>CAZJNG010000357.1:0-3182 GCA_964547265.1 uncultured Candidatus Cloacimonadota bacterium
CTTCGAGTGAAGAAGCCTGTTCAGAAGTAGCCTCTGCAAGTATTTGAGAACCTGAACTGATTTGATTTGAAGCAGCCGAGATTTGTTCTACAGCCATATCAACCTGTATAAGTGACTCTTCCAGATTTTGAGCAGCAAGGTTTATATTTTCTTTGAATGTATCTAAATCGCCGTTGTAATTCCCTGTTACTCTTGCGGTAAGGTCTCTGTTAGCAAGCTTGTGCATAACCTTCATAGCCTCATTAATAGGATTGATAACAGCATCAAGTGTGTCATTAATACCTTTAACTATCTTAGCAAAATCACCCTTATGTTTCTTTACTTCAGCTCTACTCTTCAATTTGCCTGCAATTGCTTCTTCTGAAAGATAGATTGTATCTTCATACATTATCTTAATACTGTCTATCATATGTTTCATTGCCTGAGAAAGGACTCCGGTTTCATCTTTTGATTTAACCTGAATATCGACATTAGTATTACCATTTGCCAGATTATTGGCAATATCAACACAATCACCTATCGGTTTAGTTATCATCTTAGTTATTATAACAGCAAAGAAGATTGCTATGATAAGTCCTGCAATAAAAGCGCTTAATACCATAATAATTGAATTGTCAATTATATTGTTTATATCATCTCCTCCCTGACGCATAGCATTGGTTTGGTATTCTACTAATTTTTCTATGATATTAATATATTCATTTTGTTTAACTCGGAATCCACCCAGTAAATAGTTAATGATTTGCTCTTTATCGTTAGCATTTATATGCCTTTCCATTATAGCCATTACATCAATGTATTCTTGTCTGATTCTGAGGTATGTATTGAAGATTTCTCTTTCCTCACCACTTTGAGCAATAAGAGGGCGTATTTCATCAACTATGCGGACAAAGTCTTGTCTGGCATTATTAATTCGGTTTAGATTCATATTGATTTCGCTTTGGTCATCTACTAAGGCAATATTTCTGTAAGAGCGAGCATAAAGATTAACATTATCAATCATTTCGTTGGCTAAGACTAATTTTACAAAATCTGAATAGATCAGATCTTGCTCTTCAGCTTTGATTTCTAATAAATTAAAAACTGAGAAGGCTGATATAATAATCATAACAGCAATCAAGATGCCAAATCCTACCCCAAGTTTCATACCGATTTTTGCGTTTTTTAACATAATAAACTCCTTTTATTTATTTGTATTTTCTATTTGTGTTAATTCTGTTTCGGTCAATATTTTATCAATATTCAGTAAGGTTACGACCTTGTTTTTGACTTTTGCCATACCCAGAATAAATTCTGTGTCAAGTTTTACCCCAAAGGCTGGTGTGTTTTCGATGTCTTCAGCGTGAATGTCTAAGACTTCTAAGACCTTATCAATGATAATACCAATAAAAATCTCTGAATGTTCAGCTTTAATTTTAATAATAACGATACTGGTTCTGTCATTATATTCTTGTTCAGGAAGTTTAAACTTTAGTCTAAGGTCAATGACAGGGATAATCTTACCTCTAAGATTTATGACACCTTTGACGAAATTAGGTGTTTTGGGAATCTTAGTGATGTCCGGGATGGCAATAATCTGCAGGATGTGTTCTACATTAACTCCGTAAAACTCATCCATAAGATTAAAGGTCAGATACTTGCCCTCAAAGGTTGAGGTTTTTAATTCATCGCTCATACAGTTCTCCTTTTAAGTTAATGATTTACTTTTGCTTTATTATCATGAATGAAATCTATGCGAAATATTGCCCCATTGTTATTTTCAATTGTTAAGTGTCCGGGTAGTATTTCAACTAACATTTTTACTAATCCTAAACCAAAGCCAGAAGTTTCTCCTTTAATGATCTTTTCATCAACCCCTTGACCATTATCTTGAATAATTAAACTAATCCAATTCTGTTTACGTTCAAGATATATATTGATTTTACCGGTATCACGGTTTGTAAAAGCATATTTAAAGATATTAGTCATCAACTCATTTACTATTATTCCTAAAGGTATCAAAGTATTTGAGTTAAGTAAGAAATCTTCAATATTAAAATCAATAATGATTTTATTGCTTTGTGGGAAAACCTCTTTTAATGATTTTATGAGACTATGGAAATAACATTTTGTAGAAACCTCTTTATAGTTACTACCACTGAGCAGGTTCTCATAAAGCACACGAAAACTTTGTATTGTGGCTGAAAAATTTTGCAAAGCATTTTTGACTTCAGGGTTCTTAGAGTCTTCTATCTGCATACTTAACAAAGTCTCTATGTTAGAAATATTATTTTTTACTCTATGATTAATCTCTTTAAGCAGAGTTTGTTTTTCAGTTAGTTGTTTAAAAAGTTTTTCTTCCATTATTTTTTGTTGAGTAATATCTCTTGTACTAAAAATAATTTTATTTGGATTATTATCCTTGTCATACAATAATGCACCAATTGTTTCAAACCAAATATATGAGCCATCAAAACACCTGTATCTGTATACAGCTTTATTGTTTTCTTTAGGGTTCTTAAGGAAATTAACAAATGTTTCTTGCACTGAAGGAAAATCATCAGGGTGAACAAAATCCATAACATTCTTTTCTAATAAGAAATTGAGATTATAACCAAGAATTTGATGTGGCTTGCTTAAATATTGATAGTCTCCTGAAAGATTTGTAACAGATATCAAATCAAACATATTATCTGTTATATTTTCTAAAAACTCAGTCTTATATTTAAGTTCTTTTTCATAACTAAGCCTGTTTAAAAATATTCCGACAATATCGGCATAAGCTTCAACATCAACCTGATTAATAAGTTCATTATCTTTATGGAATATCAAAGTGAAATCACCTATTACCATATCTCCTTTTGTTATCCTTATTACTATAGATTTTCCTAAAGAGAAAAGACTTTGCAATGTATTGATTATTGGTTTGGAAATTCTGGAGTCACTTAATTCAAGGAGACTGTTAAAGACAGTAGTTTTGTTGTTTTTTATTTTCTCTTCTTTTCTTTTATCATACTCCCAGATCATATCCTGTATATCAAAACCTAATAAATCTATAGCTGTTTGGATATTTTTTGAAATACCACTTATTGAGTAAGTTTTAAATTTATGAGTAGTATCTTCTATGATATTTAATGTAGCGTATTGAGCACCTGAAAGTTTTAAGACTTTATCTGTTATAAATTTATAATCAACATCATGAA
>CAZJNG010000358.1:0-3177 GCA_964547265.1 uncultured Candidatus Cloacimonadota bacterium
TATATATATTTACTTGCTCACAAACCAATCTTATATTTCATTATAAATATCATTATCTTTACTTTATTTGGTTTTAATTATGTAGTATTATTGCCTTTCTTGTCTCGAGATATTCTAGGAGGAGATGCAAAGACTCTTGGAATGCTGATGAGCATGATAGGTTTAGGTGCTTTAACAGGAGCAATCTATTTGGGTAGTAGAAAAAATGCTAAAGGTTTAAGCAAGATTATAGTCAGTCTTGGACATGTAGCTTGTGTTGCCATATTTTTAGTTGCTTTTTCAAGAAATATAACAATATCAGCAATTTTGGTATTAATTTGTGGAATAGGAATGATGATGCAAATGGCAGGAGCTAACACTGTAATACAAACTTTGGTTGATGATAATATGAGGGGCAGAATCATGAGTATTTATTCGTTGGCATTCTTAGGTTTTATGCCTTTAGGGAGTCTTATTTCGGGATATTTATCAACATTGATAGGAGTAACTCCGACTCTTTCAGTTTCAGCATTTATATGCTTAATTTCAGGATTGATAATGAGAAAAAGATTGATTAATGTTATTTAAAAAAAAAATAGTTGACAATTTTTTTATAGTTTATCATAATGTATATATGGAGGATAAATGAGTTTTAAAAAACCTAATGAATTAGTTGATGTTTTTATAAATAGTATCGGAAAAAATAAAACAAATTACACTTTTAATCAATTATTATTGTTAGGGGTTTTAGCAGGTGTGTATATCTCTTTAGGGGCTTTTTCAGCGTTAAAGAGTTATGCATTCATTGAAAATCCTGCACTTGCATCTTTGTTGGGAGGTTCTCTCTTTAGTGTGGGTTTAATGTTAGTAATAATAGGCGGAGGAGAGTTATTTACAGGTAACAGCTTGATACTTTTATCTGTTATGACAAGAAAAGTTAAACTTAGGTCTATGCTGCGAAATTGGAGTATAGTCTATTTGTTCAATTTTTTAGGTGCAATTTTTATAGTTTTTTTAATTTTTTATTCAGGTCTGTTGGGAGACTTAAATAATTTAAATGAGATAGGAGAAAAAACTGTATCAGTTGCTTTACAAAAATCACAACTACCTTTTTTGGAAGCATTTGTCAGGGGTATCTTATGTAATTGGTTGGTAAGTTTGGCAGTCTGGCTTTCATTAGCTTCTGAAGATATTACAGGAAAAATACTAGGTGTTTTTTTCCCTATACTTACCTTTGTTTATTTGGGATTTGAACACAGTATTGCAAATATGTTTATTATACCTCTAGGCTGTTTATTAAGTCCTAAAGTAACTTTTAGCGGTTTCATCAATAATTTGATTCCGGTAACACTTGGTAATGTAATCGGAGGTTCAATTTTTGTCGGCTTATTTTATTTTTTAACCTATAGTTTTTATTTAAAAAAGACAATTTGAAGGGTATATGAAAAAAAACTTTGACAAAAACTACCCTATAGAAATATTGTTATTTATATTAATTAAATCATTTTTAAATTGCTTCGCTTAAGAATGGAGGCTTTATGGCAAGTTTAAAGTTTTTAGTAGTTGACGACTCTCCTACAATGCGTAGAATTGTGTTTAATACTCTAAAACGATTGGGGTATGTAGAAATTGAAGAAGCAGAACAAGGTGCAGAAGCTCTTGATAAACTTAAAACAATTCCAGGAATAAATTTTGTTGTAACTGACTGGAATATGCCGGTTATGGACGGCTTAACACTTGTTCAGGAGATAAGAAAATCTGCTGAGTTTTCAAAAATACCCATATTAATGGTTACAACTCGTTCTGTAAAAGATGACATCATTGAGGCAATGAAAGCCGGAGTAAATAATTATATAGTTAAACCTTTCACTCCGGAAGTTTTAAAAGCAAAAATTGATGCCATTTTAAGCAAATAGGAGGTAGTATGCCTGAAGAAAAAAACAGAGGGGTCATAACACTAATTGAAGAATTAATCTCAGATTTAAATAGTTTGGTTTCAGAAATAGAACCAATCATAGAACAGCAAAACTCTGATGTATCAACAGTTAAAAATCATATAGATTTTTTGTTAAAGAAAATGACTAATGTCACAAGTAAAACAACTTTAACATATAACTTGATTCAAAGTGTAATTAACTCCATACATTCCAGTAGAAAAGAATTAAAACAATCAGTTGACGGACTATTAAAAAAAACCGGGGTTCAGCTTCAAAAAATCACTACAACAACTGAAGAAGCAACTAATAAAATCTTGGATGTAGCAGAAAAACTTGATAGCGAACAAAATTTAATTATTCAGTTGTTAGATGAAATAAAAACAACTACAAAATCTGATGTGCTAGATGAAAAAGTGGAAGAAATAAAGAAAAAAGTATATACAAATCAAGATTCAGCTTTTACAATTATAGATTATTTGCAATTTCAGGACATTACAGCACAGCAAATCTCTGGAGCTTATTCATTATTATCAGATACAGAAAGAACCCTCCTTTATGTTTCTAATCTCTTGAAAGAGTTTGATCTTGGGGATAGTACTCCTGAATTTACACTTCCTGAGATTGATAAAAATGCCTTTAATGCAGATGCTTTATTTAATGACAAGGCAGGTATTCAAAATTTAATCGATGACCTATTTGAAACCGGAGATACGAGTATTGATATCCCCACACAAGAACATGAACTCAAACTTAAAGACTTACCTACCACTCATAGTAATGAAGTTAAACAAGATAGTAATGACGATGATTTCGATATTGATGCACTTTTTAACAACAACGCAAAAGAAGAAGAAAAAACAAACCAAGATGAAATTGATAAACTATTTTCGTAAAGAATAAAGGTTTTATAATGTCAAAAAATATACTTATTGTAGATGACGAAGAAAACATTAGAGAGATAATAGGAGAATTCCTTGAAACCTTGGGATATAATGTGTTTGAAGCTTCTAATGGAGAAGAAGCCATTATGGCTTGCGGAAAAGCAAAATTTGACCTAGTCATAACCGATATCAGAATGCCAAAAATGAATGGATTGAAATTATTAAAAACCTTAAAAACTGTGATGCCTGATTTGCCGGTAATTTTAATGACAGGTTATCAACCTTCAAAAAACCAAGAAACTAATCTTAGTGTAAAAGCTGATGGATATTTGTTAAAACCATTTTCTTTAAATTCATTAAGACAAACAATCTTAAAGGTA
>CAZJNG010000359.1:0-3170 GCA_964547265.1 uncultured Candidatus Cloacimonadota bacterium
AAGTGCAGAACTTGAGAATAAAGATCTTGATAATAATGACAACAAAACAGATCAAGTAAATCTAGAAAATCAAGATGACAATGTTTCCGATTATTTTGTAAATCTTTTAAATTCTACAAAAGAAGAACAACATAATCTATCGCAAAAAGAAGTTAAGCCTAATATTCAACAACAAAAAGAAGTAAAAAAATTTAACAACAATTCGTTTGCTTATGCTGAATATGGTATTAATTCTTTTGAAGAGTTAGAAGAATTAAAAGATTCTAATATCAATCAATATTATGCAATTCAAAATGAAATTATATTAAAGCAAATGAAAGAATTTCAACAGCAAACAACAGAACAATTTGAACATAAACTAAAAGTCAATTCGATTATTTCAAAAGCTGAAGCAGACGGTTATAATTCAAAAGATTTTTTAGCTTATTGCAATTATCTAGGTTGTCCTGTAAGTGATAAATCTTATGATATTTATAAAAAATTAAATTCAAAACCAAACAAAAAGAAATTCCAGGAACTAAACAACCTGGCTAATCTTCAAAACAATTCCAATTTAGATATTAATTCTAACAAAACATCTGATAATAATAATTCTATTAGCAGAGCAATAGACCTTGCTAAAATAATTTAAAAAAGGAGAACTAATGAAAGACAATACTAATATCAATCTAAATCTTGAAAAAGAAGATTGGTCGGGTAAACTTTGGGAACTGGATAAAAAAAAAAATAATCTTTATTCTATTATTAAAACTCAAGGAATGGGAGACCATTCATCAAGTCATCGTTATTTTAACTGGATTGAAGACGTTGAAAATAATCGTAGAGTTAAACCTACTGCTGTAAGTGGCAATGTATTAACTATAACAAAAGAAGAATCTGCTAGACTTATCAAAGATGATATTCTTTGGTCAGGTGAAAACAATACTTACTTAAGAGTTACTACAACGCCAATAAGCGGATCTACTTCTGTTGAAGTAGTACAAATTGTTGATGAAGAAAATGAATCTGCTCCTGTTTCTGCTGATGTTGCCAATAAAGACTTTTTTAAATTTTCTTCTGCGAAATCTGAAGGATCAAAAGACGGTGATTCATATATTGACAATCCTGAAGATTACAATAACACTATGACAACTTTTGAAGATTTTGCTGAAATTTCAAAAACAAAAGCAAATGAAGATTGGCAAGTATCAGGCTTTAGTCATAGAGAATATGAAAAAACCAAAAAGCTTCTTAAGCACAAACAAGACATTAACATGCAGCTTTATATTGGTAAACATTTTGACAAAGGTACTAGACAAATGTCAAAAGGTATAAACAATTTTAATGGTTTACAGGTTCAAACCGGTTATGCTTTTAAACAAGACGGTTCTTTAGATTTTACTCCTGCTATGTTTGATAATTTTATCGTTAATAAAGTAAAAAAATATTCTAAAGCTCAATCTCATTTTGTCTCATGTAATAATCATTTCTTATTATATATTCACAGACTTATCGAAAAAAATGTAAGCTTAATGTATAATGCTAATGGTACAGAAGATAAATACGGTTTTAGTGTCAGAAAACTGGTACATTTCTTAACAACTCTTACTTTATCTGTTGATGAAGATTTAAACGACTTATATCCTAATCATGTTGCTGCTTATTTCTTTGAAATAAATAAAGTAGGTATGAGACATTTACAAAATTTAAATACTTCTGTAGAACTTGCAGTTCAAGCTAAAAAAGATAATTGTATTCTTGATAAAATTTACACTGTTGGTGGTGGCTTACAATTGGTTAAATCTCAAAATCATACTATGCTTAAACTTGGCATTACTAATCCGGCTTAGGAGATTTTATGGCTAAATATAAATCAAGATACAAAACGCTATCCGTTGCTTTTAATGGGTCAGTTATTCAATTTGAAAATTTTGAATATGAAACAAAAAATGCTAATGAAATCAAACATTTAAATAAATTGCAAGGTGCTGATTTTGTTTGTATATCAAATAAAGCTGATAATCAAGACATTAACGCTTTAAGATTACAAGCTCGTGATTTACATTACCCCGACGATTTAGAAAAAGCAAGTAAAGATGACCTCATTCAATTCATCGAATCCAAAAAATAATCCGTTACTCCTGTCCGATCACACGGGAGCTTTGAAAAAAGCTCCCTATTAAGGAATTTATATGATTAATTATAATGACATAATCTCAGATATTAAAGAACAATTTGAAAATTACAGCTTTTATGATTTTTTAAAAGATGTAATTTCTTGTAATGATGAACTTGAATCACGATTATTATTGCCTTTTAAATATTCTTTAAATCCTTTTGAACTCTGTAATCCATATCCTAATATGTCTGCTGTTTTAAAAAACTGGATATTGCTTAATCAATTTGCTAAAATTTCTAATCTGGCTTATAAAGATTTTTTCTATAATCAATTTATTGAAAATATTTTGATTATTAAACGTAATAGACATCTTAAAATTGATGACTTTAATGCTCAATTAAATTTTTATAATGAATATATTGAAAATCATAACGAAACAAATTCTAACTTTAATCCTGATTTTTTAGAATCTCAAATTCCTAATTATCAAACAGCGGATACTAACTTTGAGCCAGATTACATTGATATCCAAAATAATAACTTCGATATCCCTGACTCTAATTATGAGCCTGACAGCATTGAAAAACAAGATATATATAAAAAGAGGGCAGAATGACTTTAAATAGTATTCTTCTTGAAATATGTTCTAGATTATCCTTACCTGATGATAATACATTTCTGAATAGAGCTTTAAATTATTTTGTTTTTGCTGTCTCAGAGCTAGTGAAATCTAATAATTATTCTGAACAAGATATAATTCCGTTAATTAATAATGATGTTTTAGACATAACCTTTAATCAGGATAATATTACACCTGTAAGCATTATTTTCTCTTATGATATTTTCAGAATTATAGACGTTAATGCCAGGTTTAACTTTATATCTATTGTTGATAATATTAAATTCAGTAGGATAACAGAATTAATTTATCCTGATAAAGAAATATTCATAACCTTAGATAAAAATATACTAAAATTTTACAATTATTCTAATCAGACTAAGTCTATTAATATTAGATATGTTTGGTTACCTAACATTAATTCTTGGACTAATAATCAGGATTTATCCTTAT
>CAZJNG010000360.1:0-3168 GCA_964547265.1 uncultured Candidatus Cloacimonadota bacterium
ATCTCCGAATATATCTGCTATAGTGCCACTTAACTGTACATTGAATGATACCAGATTCCAGCCAGCATTCAAATTAATCGTCTGTGTTACCGTAGTCTGTCCTGTTGTTATTTCTACAGTATTTGATGGAACTGATTCAATAATATTAGGTTCTGTTCCATATCTGGCTGTTACATAGTATTCATAAGTTGTATTAGGTTCTACATTTCTATCCCAGAAGAAGAATTGTTCTGCGTCTTCTGCGAATGTTGAATTAGCTATGCGAACACCATCTCTGTAAATCCAGTATGAAGTAGGTTCTTCGCTATTGCGTAAGTTATTAGCCTTTTTCAGTGAATTTTTGCTAGATAAAAGCATTGAGGTTGATGATATTTCTGAGCTATTATCCGGAAAATCTGCTGTTAAGTAAACAAATAGTCCTTCTGCATCCTGACCTGCATATCCATCAAGATTTGTTGGTGGGTTGTAAACTGGAATTCTATCAATAGTAATATTATCTATAAAGATATTATTACCGTAAGCACTTGTTCCAACAAAACTAATTGTAGAAGTTTCACCATTTTCTGCAACAGGTAAAACAACTTCATGTTGAACCCAGCCAGCTGTAGCAGAATACCTTTGGAAGGTGCCAAGACTATTTTCGCTATCTCCAAAATAAACATCAACTACTTCAGTTGTATATGTTGGATAACCAGGGTCATGATACATCCAGAAATTAACTCTAAAACTACCTGCAGGGAATACTATATCAGGTGTTGTTAATTTACCAGCTGTGCCAGCAGCATAACTATAAGCATTATAACGAATCATTTTTGTACCTGACTGAGGCGAACATGTTGGGTATGTACCATTTACTGTTTGATGATTCCATGTGCCTGTAGCAGTACCAGCAATTCTTACATTTGTCCATCCGTTTGGAGGGAATATTGTACCTTCAAAGTCTTCATTATATGGGAAAGTAGTAATAGTCGGATCAGCCATAGTTGTGAAATTCCATTCAGTACCTACAACTTCATTACCACCAACAGAAGTAACTGTCCAGAAGTATTGAGTAGAGTAAGCCCAGTTATTTTCTGATGTCCATGAATTAGTTTCAACTAAAACATTATCAACAATATCACTTGCACCTGTAGAAGTACCTACAGTTACTTTATATCCTGTAGCACCTGTTACAGTAGCCCAGCCAAGAGTTTTAGAAGTAATATTAACATTGATTGCATTATTTGCAGGACTTGGAGTGCTTGCAATACCAGATCTGGTAGTAAATGATCTTACAGCACTTGCAGGAGCATCACCAGAGTTATTAGTTGCAACGACTTTCCAGTAATATACAGTCTCAAAGTTAAGAGCTGCTTCTAAAGTATATGGAGAAGTTGTTGCAGTATGAATAAGAGTTGTAGGATCTTCGTTTGTATCTAGATAAATCTTATATCCGGTTGGAATTCCACCTGTTGAAGCAGGTGTCCAGCTAAGAGTTGGTCTGACACTTTGATTAGTAGCAGCGTTTAAAGGTGATGATAAAGTTACTGCGTTTGGAGTAAGAGGTGTAATTTGAGGACCAACTACATAATCTACTAAAACAGTACCGGTTACTGATGTATTATATGCAACAATTGCAAAATAATTATCAGAAGTATTATTTAAAGTACTTAAATCTACAGTATATTCAATATAGTTAGCATCCACTGAAGAAGAAGGCAATACTATTTCAGTACCAACATCTGTCCAATCGGTTAGATTTGTTGATGACTGAATTTTAATTCTTTGGTTTGTATTTGCTGTTGTTGTTCTGGCAAAGAATTTGATTGAGCTATCTTCAGTAATAGTTAACATTGGAGTGATCAAGCGTTTTGGGGTAGTTGCAGTAGAAACATTTGCTCTTCCTGTTCCTTCAAAGGTTGTAAATGTGGATCTTGTCCATCCGTCAGGATTTTGCCAACCGGCAGGTGGGAATGTTGTTGCATTAAAGTCTTCTAATAAGAAATTATCAGGAATTGTTTTACCTGTTAATGCTACATTATTAATTGCTCTACTTGATTTGATAGTTCTGCTTTCTCTGATTGTGGCACGAGTCGTGATATTGTCTTCAATAGTTAAGAAAGCCTGATGATCGCCAACTTCTGTCGGAGTATAAGCCACGCTTACAGTTACAGTTGCGTTTGGAGCAAGTTCAGCAGTTTCTGTGATATTTGTAAGAGTAAACTGTGCAGCATCCGGTCCGGTGAGACTAATATCAGAAGGATTAATAGTCATAGTTCCACCACCGGTATTTGTAATAGTAAATACAGTTGCGGTTGGTGAAACAGGATTAGCTTTTGTTGTCAGGAAGGTTTTAGATTCGGGTGTAATACTAAATTCTGTTGCTAATGCGGTCATTGTAACAGGAATCTGTGTATTTTGAGTTACAGTAAACGGTACATTAGAGATTTCATCAAAACCTGCTTTTGTTACTGAATAAGTATAATCTACTGCATCAACAAGATAGAAAACTGCTTCACCTTCTTCATCTGTTAAAATGGTAGCTACATTAACATCATTTTTCTTCACATTAACACTTGCACCTTCGATATAAGAGCGAGCTTCTGAAACTACAAAGGTAATTGTTCTTGCCGGCACAAATGACATATTGAGTGTGAAAGCAATTGTTTGTGGGGGTGGCCAACTGGATACAATTGCGTAATAGGTACCTGCTTCTAATAACAGATTAGAAATAGTACCACCGGTTGATGTTCCAGCAAAACCGATTCTTGTTACAGCAGGAGTACCCGGTTCTTCATTCACAATAATTAAACCTGCATAATTTCCAGCTACACTACCTGTAAAATATCCTGGTTCTGTTAAAGTAAAGCTTGTAACAAAATCATTACCATTTAGATATGAAGATGCAGGATTAATCATAGCAGATGTATAATCATTACCATAGAACTGTGTATTATCTTGATAATCCACTACCGGTAGAGTTACGATATATGGATTAGAGCATGTAGAACCGGCTGGTCTTGGAGCATTAGTAACAGTTACAGTCCAAACCTGTTCTGATAAGTCTTCAGCTACAACAATGTATTCTACAGGATCAGTAAAGTCATTAACTGTAACACCACTTACCTGTGCGATTCTTGCACGGGAGTTTCTTTTGGTATTATTTCTTGTTGAAAATCTGTTATCTGG
>CAZJNG010000361.1:0-3152 GCA_964547265.1 uncultured Candidatus Cloacimonadota bacterium
TTATAATTTTAAATGGTTAGCAACTGATTCAGGTATTGGGATATTCAAAGGAGCTGAACAGCAATTTAAAAATGGGGCTTATCTTTCTGTTTATCAACATCAGATTACTCCAAATGTATTGTCATTCTCTGCAATTGTAAATAATGTTTTAGTGGATAGTGTTCATTTTAAAGTAAATAATAAATATATATCGAATACAGAGATTGCTCAGAATACCTGGATTAGTAGTTATACTGCAGAAAAATCAGAAAATATTTCTGTTGTCTTTAAATATTTTAGTGATTCGAGAGATTCGACTGTAACTAAAAATTTAAATATCAGCCTTCTCAATATTTCATCACCTTCGGCTAAAGCCAATAAATTTAATCTTTCTCTGCTAAATAGTATAGATAAAGATTCATGGCTCTTGAGTTTTAATGAGGAAGATGAGCTTTTAATACCTGATTTGTCACCTGAATTAGTCAATAATCTGATGATTGAGTATAGCCATATAAATTCGGAAAAGTTTGTATTTCAATATAAAGATGAAACTGACTGGATAGATATAGAAAGCATTGTAAGCAATAATTCTGTTGCTTCAATTATATCCAAGTCAGGAAGATATAGAATACATTTGAAAGAGGACGATATCCCGGTATTTGATAATGTCTCAATTTATCCAAATCCGTTTATTCTTTCACAAGGAACAAAGTCGACTCTAAGTATGAGTATTGATCTTAATGACAGCTCTCATCTGTGTGTTGAAGTTTATAATGTAAAAGGTCAAAAAATTAAAACTTTGTATGACGAAATATCTATGAAAGGTCAAAAAATAGTTTCATGGAATGGGAAAAACGAACAAAATAAGCTCGTTTCATCAGGAATTTATTTTTTAAGAGTTAAAAATATTCATAATAGCAAGTTTTATAAAATCGTATTAATCAAATAGAGGAGTTTTATAATGAAATTGATTAAATTAATCCTTTGCATATTTGTCTGCTTCATGTTGTTGGCTTGTGACAAAAAAGATGAAAAAGAAGAAATTTTTGATATTAATAACTATAGTTCTGAAGAGTTGTTCAAGCTAGGTTGGGATTCTTTTGCTGAAAACCATTTTGATGATGCTTTAGAATACTTCTCTATACTAAATACTAAAGAAGATGCTTATCTTTTAGGTCATTATGGACTTGGTTGGACATTTTTAAAACAATTCAAATATCATAATGCTCAAAGTCAGTTCAATAAGTTCTTTACAAATGATTCTTTAGAAGTTTTTATTAATTCAGATAGTATCTTTATTGATGTTAAAGCAGGATTGTGTATAGTTAAAAATGCCTTTAAGCAGTATGATTCAGTTATTGTTGAAGCCGGGTTTGTTCCTGAAAATTGGGTATTTAAATATATTCCTGACTTAAATTATCTGAATATTGTTTTACTCAAAGCGTTAGCTGAATATAATCTTGGCTTATTTACCGATTGTCTTCAAAGTATCAATATTATTGAGCCGGAGTTTATTACTGATATTACTACTATTGAAGGTAGGCTTGTATTGATGCAGAAATTAGAGCAACTAATTATAAGGTTTGAATGATTTTTTAGTTTTAAAGTGATCTCGTATATTAGATGAAACCGGGACTGCTCGTCCCGGCTGTATTTTCAGTTAAGCGTGTAATTTTTATAAATTGATATAAATCAGATAATTAGATAACTTCACTTCATTCACAATAAGTTAAAGTATTAATAATATATTTTCACAGTTTTAGAACAAGTTATTCATAGCCTAATACTCGTTTTCTTTGTTTTCAGCTCTTGAACCATACAAAATAATTTTCTCAATAATATTTGGGAACCGAATTAATAATATTCTTTTCAGTTCATTCATTGCTTCTTTATTATACATTATAACCTCTATATTTTTAGTGTAATCGATTCACATTGTGCCTTGTATAAGATAAGTATTTTTTATCTGCGTATGCATTTAGAATATAGCCTATAGTTAATTTGTTAAAAAAATAATCAACAGATTCATTTTATTCAACATAACTTAATATGAGTTCTTTATCTGTCTCTGAGATTGCTTTTTAATATAGAGTTAGCATTGCGAGTAAACCAAACGAACGATTGCTTTACTTTTCTTTGCTTTTAAGAATTATGCAATTTGCAAAGACTTAGCAGGCAGTATTTTCAGTAAAGGTATCAAAGTAAGGTCTTGACAAATTTTATGATTTATTTTACTTTGATTTAATATGGAGACTTTATGATATTTGGTTATGCAAGAGTAAGCACTACTGAGCAGAGTTTGGACTGGCAAATCAGAGAATTAACAGCAAACGGGGCAAAGGAAATTCTTCAGGGAAAGAAACTAAGCATAATGGAAATATGCGGTATGTTTGACATCTCTAAACCTACATTGTATAAGGAAGTTAGAGATGCTGTAGATACTTTTGTGAGTGAATGATGATGAAAATATTAAAAATTATAATCCCTGTAGCCATAGGGCTCTTGGTTGGAAGGTTCGTCACACCTTTGTTTGGTTTGGAGTCACCATGTGCAAGTATTGCAATAAGTACGGGCATAACAATTACTTTATTCATAATTATTGAAGGCATAACGAGTAAATTGACAACTGGTAGAACAAGCACTGTTCCCATGGGTGAAATTAAAAATCTTCATAAAATTTATAAGAGTGAAATTTCGCAAGCGACTTTAGTTTTAGCAGATGCGTTTAAAGAAGATCCACTGTTCAGAATATTATTTGGGGATGCTGCGAAAAATTCATATAAGTATACCTTGGTTGCTAAGTTTATGATTAGATATTGTTATAAATATGGTAATGTCTACGCTTCTTCAGAAAAGTTTGAAGGCATTATGGCAATTACTCAAGACGAATATACCTATATGAGTTTATGGCGCATGATTAGAAGTGGTAGTATTTTTCCATTTCTTTCAATTGGCTTTAAATCTTTTATGAAGGCAACTACACTCAGTCCTATTGATGCGGCTAGAAAAAAACACATGAAAAATAAGTCTTTTGCCTATTTGCAAATTATAGGTGTAGCTTCAGAAAATCAAGGAAAAGGACATGGGGGGAAATTACTTAAAGAACTCATAGCCATGACAGATGAAGCCAAACTTCCAATTTATTTAGAAACAGAAACAGAAAGCAATGTTCG
>CAZJNG010000362.1:0-3146 GCA_964547265.1 uncultured Candidatus Cloacimonadota bacterium
TATCCTGTTATCAATGAGTTTAGTGTATTTTGTATTATTAACTTTTCTTGTGTTTTTCTTAACTTTCTATGTAGTAAAATTCTACAAACAAGGAATTATTTCTTTTAAAGCAATTAAAGAGCAACTCGCTTTCTCCGGCAAAAAAGATTCTTCAAAAGTATTAGACGAAAATGCTGAACTCGACTCTCTATGGGTATATCATAGACAAATTTTTAACGAAAAAAACAATATAGATACTCAAATGCCTGCCGTAACCAGAACCACTGTCATTGATACCTCCGCCAAAGAAGAAACTATAAAACCCATCACCGACAGAAAAATGAATAATAACTACAGCTTTCTTAAAGACAAAACCGACTATGTAAATTTATTAATCTTTAATAATGAACCCGGACCACTTAATCAAGAAATTGATTTTGAATAGTTTTAGAAAAAAAATAAGAAAAAGAATACAAACCAATGAACAAAAAAATTAATAATTTGCTTGCACAAATTGAGAAACCACTCCGTTATATCAATCATGAAATCAATACTTTCCATAAAAACTTCACTGATTACGAAGTAAAATTTTGTTTTATCTATCCTGATGTATATGAGATAGGTATTTCTCACCTCGGAATAAAAATACTTTACTCCATTCTTAATAAACAAACAGATACAATGGCTGACCGTGCCTATACTCCATGGCCGGACTTAGGAGATAAATTACTTTCTGAAAAAATACCTTTGTATGCGATTGAATCAAAACAAGACCTTAAAAACTTCGATTGTTTATGCTTTACCCTGCAAACTGAATTAATCTACACAAATATACTTTATACCTTAAACATAGCACAAATAAATCTGAGAAATTCAGATAGAAATGATAATGACCCAATTATTATGGCCGGTGGTATCAATGCCATCAATCCTCAACCACTTAGCTTGTTTATTGATGCCTTCTTTATCGGAGAGGCAGAAGAAGGAATCATTGAGATTAAAGAAATCTTTAAAACAGAGAAATCTCGCAAGAAAAGACTGAAACTTCTTGCTGAACTTGATTATATGTACCTGCCTGATTATTCACAAAACAAGATTATACAGGCTGCTAAATACATGAAATTTAAGAACTCTGAAGAATCTCATTTCCCTCAAATCGTACCTCTGTTAGAAGGAACTCACAATAGATATACTGCCGAAATTATGCGAGGATGTTCAAGAGGATGTAGATTTTGCCAGGCAGGAATGTTTTACCGCCCGGTAAGAGAAAAGAATCCTGACATTATTATCAAACAACTTCTTTCAGATATTAATAATTCCGGTTGGGATCAAGCAAGTTTAATGTCTCTGTCTTCTAGCGACTATTCCTGTATAAAACCACTACTGACAGAACTAATAAAAAGTTTAAGCGGAACCGGAACCTCACTAAGTCTTCCGTCTTTACGAATCGACAATCTGGACTTAAACCTCGCTGAACTACTCAACCAAATTAAAAAAACCGGCATTACCCTAGCTCCTGAAGCAGGTACTCAAAGATTAAGAGATATAATTAATAAAAACTTAACAGAAGAAGATATCTTAAATGCTATAAAATTTGCTTATGAAGCAGGAGCAAAACTTGTTAAACTTTATTTTATGATAGGCTTACCTTTTGAAACAGAAGAAGATATAGAGGGCATAATCAATCTTATTGAAACTGTTATATCTTTTACAAACAGAAAAATGAGGTTAAACATCTCAGTTTCACCATTTGTACCAAAACCGGGAACACCATTCCAATGGGCAGGTATGAATGATGAAAACACTGTATTAGCTAAAGCCTTAAAAATAAAACACTCCTTATCAAAATACAGATTTGTAAAAACCAGTTATCACACCGTTGAACTATCTTTTTTAGAAGCAGTACTTTGCAGAGGAGATAAAAATACTTCTTTCGTCATTGAAAAAGCCTATCAAAACGGTGCAAAATTTGATGCATGGAGAGAGTTTTTTGACTATTCTATCTGGATAAATGCAGCCAAAGAAATCAACTACGATTGGTATAAACCTATAAAAGGATTTCATCCGGACGACAACCTGCCTTGGGATAATATCCAAATAGGTGTTTCTAAAGATTTCCTTAAAAAAGAGTATTTTAATGCAGAAAAAGCTAATACTACTCCCGACTGTAAATCAATAATCTCAAAAAATCAGGCAAAACAGACTTGCACTGCCTGCGGTGCATGTACCTCAGAAAAACAGGTTATGAAAGCGGATAATTCACTTCCTGAACTAAACCAAGAATCTATAAACATCATCAATCAAAATATTGATCATACTCGTCCTGAAATCCATACTGCACTTAATATACAAAGCAACTATCTGTATAGAATCTTTTATTCCAAATTAAATGACCTTAAATTTTTCACACACTTGGATTTCTTAAGATTAGTACATAGATTTTTAATGCTTTCTAATTTAAAAGTTACCTTTTCGCAAGGATTCAATCCTCACCCTAAAACAGCATTCTGCCCTCCCCTATCTTCAGGGATTGAAGGAGAAAATGAATTCTTTGATATCTGGCTGTCAGACTATGTTAGTGAAGACATTTTCATTCAAGAACTTCAAAAATTTAAAATCAGAGATTTAGATTTTAAGAAAGCTATCCTCTTTTACAAAGACAAACAATATTTAAATGATTACCTGCCTGTAAGCAACTTTGATATGGAAATGTTATCCGTTGAGTTTGCAGAACACACTTCTATAGAAGAGAACCTGATGAAGTTTTGGCAATCTGAAGATTTCAACTTTATGAAAATCAAAAAAGGTAAAGAGAAAATAATTAATCTTAAAGATATCGTCTTTTCTATCGAACAAATAAATCCTAATACAATTCAAATAATTAAAAAAATCAATGGAGCTTCTGTCTTCGATATCCTCAAACAAGTTTTCGATATAGAACGAAATTCAACCGGTGAAATGAGAATTTGCCGAAAAGAAATTCTCTGCGGAAGTTAATAAATGGCTCAAATTATTATATATAAATTAGAAATTGACTACAACGAACAAAACAAATATACAGTTAAATGTGATAATACTGATATACTGTTGCAATATTTACAAGAATCAGCCATGATTATTATTGATTCAACATTGTTATCAATAATAATCATGGCTGATTCTTGTAA
>CAZJNG010000363.1:0-3141 GCA_964547265.1 uncultured Candidatus Cloacimonadota bacterium
TATTGTGTTACCTTGGTCAATGATATACTGAACTACTGTATCAACATCAAGGGTTTCAGTGTATCCGAGTCCTATTTGGTTTCCTGAACTCAATCCATGTGCTCTGACTTCTAAAAGATAACAATCATAGCCGAGTTTTCTAAGCCATTCCGCATGCCCAAAAAAGGCAGTTACTGAAGGGTTATGAATGCCTGATAAGAAGATTATTGAGCCTTTTGATAAATCATAACCTTCAATTTGAGAGGCTTTTACAAGATAGCATTGTAAATTAATACCATCAGGAGTTTTTAATACAAAATCTTCGCTATTTAAATCAAAATCTTCTGCTGTGTATATTTTTCCAAACTCAACATGCTGGTTAATCATTGGATTAATTACAATGATTGGTATCATGATTAGGAATACTATGCTAATGGTTACAATGATTAATATGGAGATAATTACACTATTTCTCAACGATAATTTTTTCATACAACACCTTTATTTATTTCTGATAACTAAGGTATGTTATTATGATTTAAAAAAAAGTCAAGTATTATTTGAAAAAAACTTGACAATAATTGTATATATTATAATAATTAGTTAAGGAGTGTATTATGAGTAAAGTTAAATCAACGCATAAATGGAGTTCAATCTTTATGATTGTAAAACTGAGTTCCAATATTTTATTGGGTGTCATAATGATATTTGTTGTAAATTCCCCGGTACAATCATTTATTAGCAGACAGGATTTTATCAGTAGTGCCTATCGTGATATTGTTACAATATTTGTATTTCTGATATTTATTCTACTTGTGACTTTATTGCATATATTTTTATTAAATAAGTTTTATGACTCTTTATCGACAATGTTTTATATTAAAAATGAGCTTGATACCCTTGTGTCTTTAAGAGAAGCCAATTATTTAAAAAAATTGTTTGAACCGTCATACTTGAAAGAAAATAAATGGATATCAATGCAACATATAAAAGATTTGCCTGCTGAGTTAAGGAGAAAGACGATTATTGACACTGCTAAAAAGATTTATGACAAAAAACTCAGTATAAAAAAAGTAGGAGTTAATATAAGTAATGACAAAAGATAATCTGAAGCACAAGAACAAGGCTGATTTTGATAACACCTATCTAAGGTGGATATCTTTATCAACAACTCTTCTTGCATTTATTTTTATCGTGCTGATATTAAAAAATTTAAAGGCTATTTTTATCCCTTTAACCTTCTCTTTATTTATTTCATTTTTATATGCCCCTTTAAACAGGTTTTTAATTAAATATAATGTTTTTACTATTTTTAGAATTTTAATTTTAGTCTTTTTGATTTTTATAGCAACTTATGCAGTTATTGGGCTTGGTTATACAGGCATATCCAGATTTGTGCAGAAAATACCTGATTATCAATCCAGCATAATAGATATTATTTATGAAGTAGGTCATTTTTTAAGAGTACCATCAAAAGAGATTGATTTTTTTGTAGCAGGGCAAATAAATATCTATACTTTGATTAATACTATTTCGCTTCAAAGATTTATGACTTTTGTTATGAATAACCTTTTTACTATCTTGAGTTACTATTTGTTATCTGTATTTTTCTCAATCTTTTTTTTAACTGATGACAGGCATTTTGTGTTTAAATTAGCACAACTATTCTTTAGTAATAAGGAAAAATCTGAAGTAATGATTAGAAAGATAGAAAAACAGTTAAACATATATATAGTGTCAAAAACATTTATTAATCTTCTCAGCAGTATAACTTCAGGATTGACTATTTTTATGTTAGGTTTAGATTTCCCTATTTTAAGCGGGTTTTTTATCTTTCTTTTTGGTTTTATTCCTGAAATCGGTTCTGTAGTTGCAGCTAGTTTTCCTATCTTTTTCTGTTTTTTAAAGTTTGGTTTTAGTTGGCAATTACTCATGACTATTGGGTTGTTGCTTGTCATAAATTCAGGGTTTGGTAATTTACTAGAACCGAAACTAATGGGTTTTCAGTTTAATCTTTCTCCTATTTTAATAATCATTGTTTTGATTTTTTGGGGCTGGGTATGGGGACCTATTGGGATGTTTTTAGCTGTTCCTCTCACTGCAATCATAAATATAATTTTGAAAGAAACTAATAAATTAAACAGGTTAAGGGATTTAGTTACATATAGTAAGTGAGATAAGTTATTGTTGTTTGGTGATTTAATTAGATTATTTGATTGTATGACAGAATTATCATAAAAAAAAAGTTATTAGCACTCTAAGATTTAGATTGACAATTTTCAAATTAATATTATATTGTCATTAGATTAGCAAATAAGGTAATGGAGTGCTAAAATGAAGAATGTAGAAATTAGAGAACAAAAGATATTAAAAAGTCTTATTGAAGAATACATTAAGACAAAAACTCCTGTATCTTCAAGGATATTATGCGAAGACCATTTAGTAGATGTTAGTTCTGCGACTATCAGAAGCGAATTATTTAAATTAGAGCAAAAAGGGCTTATTTATCAACCTCATACTTCAGCAGGCAGGATACCTACTATTTCAGGTTACAGACAATATATTGACCTGATTAAAAAAGAAGAATCAGGTATATCCTATGATAAATTAGACTTTTTAAAATCACTATTGGTTAATAACTACAGAGATATTCCCATGTCTTTGCATTACATAAAACAGTTGCTCGCTAAAGAGACAGATTTGCTCACATTTGTGGCAGAACCTGAGATTTCTTATGATACATTATTAAAGCTTGATGTATTCAAAATATCAAATGATAAGCTTCTATTTGTGGTTAGTTTAGCATCAGGCATGGACAAGACAATAGTGGTAAAACCGGATTTTGAGATTACGGAACAGCAGTTAAAGGTTGCTGTAAGGTATGTCAATGAAGAGCTCTCAGGTTTAAGGATTTATGATATTCAACATAAGTATCTTGAGGAGATGTCTGAAAAATGGCTGGAAGATAACAAACTTTTAACTTTGTTTTTAAAAGAGTTTTACTATGCCCTTTTTGAACTTAATAATTATTTTATACATTTTGACAGTAATATTGAGTTTTTAGAACAACCTGAATTTGATACTAAAAAACTGATTATGGTTTTCTTAAGCCTGATGCAAAGACAAGATATGCTTGTAAATATAATGCAGAAAAATCTTTCA
>CAZJNG010000364.1:0-3135 GCA_964547265.1 uncultured Candidatus Cloacimonadota bacterium
AAAATCCGAAGATTTACTTATAAATATACTACCTTATAATATTGCACAAGAAATTAAAACGACAGGTGTTTCACAACCACAAGCTTATGAAGAAGTTACTGTTTTTTATTCAGACCTTGTCGATTTTACTGCAATATGTTCAAAATTAAACCCAATCGAAGTAATTAAAGAATTAAATGAACTCTTTTCTGAATTTGATGAAATATTTAAAAAATATAATTGCGAAAAAATAAAAACTATTGGAGATGCCTATATTGCAGTATCCGGTATAAATTCAAAACAAACTAATCATGCTGAAGATATAATGAATTCAGCGATAGAGATTTTAACATTCCTATATAAAAAAACACTAGAAAAAAACATCAAATGGGAAATAAGAATAGGTATTCATACCGGAAAAATCGTTGGTGGTGTTATAGGACAAAGTAAATTTGTATATGATATTTTTGGCGATACTATTAATATTGCCGGTCGCATGGAACAAATTTGTCAACCGATGCATATTAATTTATCTGAAACTACATATAATTTAATACAGGGGCAATTTGAATTAGACTCACATGAATCCATTAATATTAAAGGAAAAGGTCTAATGAAAGTTTATACCTTTGTACAACCTAAAAGTAATTTGGAGTAATATTGATATATACAAAAAGACAACAACAAATTATTGATAATGCTATTGATATTATAGCAAATCAGGGAATGAAGTATCTAACTACCAAAAATTTAGCAGAGAAAGTCGGAGTGACAGAACCAGCCCTATACAGGCACTTTAAAGATAAAAATGAAATTTTATATGCCATATTACACTATTTTGATGTATCGTCTGATTTTGTATTAACTTCTGAAGAGTTAAATTCACTAAAAGCTTTAGATAAAATACAAAAGTTTCTTTTTGACAGGTACAAACTATTTTCCGATAAACCTAGTTTAGCTAAGATAATGTTTTCAGAGGCTTTCTTTTCAGAAAACCCAAATTTATCGGAAAAAATGTTACAAATTATGCATAAGCATGCTAAATCTATGACTGAAGCAATAAAACAAGGTCAAAAATCCGGTGAAATTACTCAGGAAATTATTGCTATTGATTTATTTAGAATGATATTTGGTTCATTAAGGTTAATTGTTAATCAATGGATTATGAGTAAACACAGTTTTGATTTATTCATGGAAGGTGAAAGATTATGGCTGTCAACTAAAAAATTAATTTCAACAAACTAGTAACAATTTTTTTATGAGAAGAAATACAATATTTTTAAGTATAATCATAACGATTATATTTACCATATTACACTCACAAGAAGCAGATATAAATCAAAACAACAAAGCTAAATGGTATAACTGGGCTTTAAATAAGATAATTATTAAAGAAACAGAAGCCTCCAATCATGATGAGACTTCAAGATATTTCAGTTATGATTATTTTGCTCAATACGAAGGACTTAAGATTAGAAGCATCAGTATTAACAAGTTTGATATTTTTAGCAATCCACAAGACAGCACTAATCTAACTATTCAAAAAAGATTTTTACAAGCAGCCAATTATCTTCATATTAACACACAAAACTTTATAATTCAAAACAATATATTATTTAAAGTTGGTGACGAGATTGATGCTTATTATTTCGCTGAAAGTGAAAGAATACTAAGGCGTAATAACTTTATTTATGAAGTAGCAATTATAGTCATTCCTGATAGTTTTAATGAGTTTGCTGATGTTTATATATATACAAAAGATGTATGGAGCATAAGAGTTAAGTTCAAGTATAATACAGCTAATGACAGTGGCAATCTAGAGTTATCAGACATAAATTTCTTGGGCACAGGTTCTAAATTATTACTAGATATCAAAAAAAAACCGGAATATAAAAGAAATTATAAACTTGATGCCGAATATAATTTTGAAAAATTATTTGATAAATTTGGACATGGTGCAGTATATTATTATTCGGAAACAGATATTATTCATTACGGTTTTGGAGCAAATCAATTTTTTATTCAGCCTTGGATCCGATGGCTTGGGGGAATTAATTTTAATTGGGTCAGGTATCGTACAAATATTATAGAAAACGATACTCTTTCATTTAAAGTCCCAATTCATTACAGACAGCAAGACTTATGGGCGGCTTACACTTTTTCCTCTAAAGAAGTATCAAGTTTACCCGGAACTTTTAATCATTATATTTTAAGCAATAGATTAATACTTACAAAATATACAGACTATCCTGATGATTATTATCAATATTTTAAAGAAAATATGTTTTATTTAGCAAATTTTACTTTTTTAAGAAGATCTTTTTATCAGAATAGTTATATTTTTGCTTTTGGTAAAATTGAAGATATTCCTGTCGGCTTAAAGATTGACTTATTGGCAGGGAGCGAGTTAAAAAAAATTGAAAATAAACAATATTATGGTTTAAGTATTTTAATATCAGATTATAATGAAATATTTGGATATAATTTATATAATCTCAGACTTGGTTCATATCATAGCAGCGAAGGCTGGGAAAACGGATTATTGGATTTTCAGTCTTTGTCATTTTCAGATTTAAAATATTTTTTCAAGATAAAATATAGAAATTTTTACTCTTTTAGGATGTCTCAAAGCTTACATCCAATCAAAAAAGAAGATTTGATTACGATTAATGATAAAGACGGACTTAGAGGTTTTGATGCTAAATATTATGGTTCAAAACGAATTAGTTTTAGTATTGAAAATGATGCCTTTTTACCATTTTCAATATTTGGATTTAAAACAGCATTTATTACTTTTGCTGATCATGCTTTGTTAGCAAATAAAAATCAGTATATCACAAAACAACCGCTACAACAAGGATATGGCTTTTCTTTGAGATTTAAAAATGAACAGTTGGTATTTTCTACTTTACAATTAACCTTTGCATATTATCCTAAAGGTACTTATCATAATGTTTCAGATTTCAGATTTTACTCCGAATATGATACATTCTATCAATTCAACAAAATGAACTATAAAAAACCTGAAATTTTTAAATGGTAAAAAATTATTATTTTTTTTCTTGTCAAAATACTTATTTTTTATATTTTATACCTATAGAGTGCTGAGAGAGGATGAGTCTGGTGGCTCAATCAGTCTGCAAAACTGATAACGGG
>CAZJNG010000365.1:0-1890 GCA_964547265.1 uncultured Candidatus Cloacimonadota bacterium
TAACCGGACGGCTCGTCCGGTCATGTCATTCTGAGCTTGCGAAGAATCTCATCTTATTGAATTGTAATATTTTAAAGAAATCAAGGAGATTGCTAAACTGTATTCAAAAAAGACAGCCGAGACGAGCCGTCTCGGTACCGGTTATTCCCAAAACTTTTTATCTAAACTTCTATATTGTACAGCTTCCGAGATATGTTTAAACTCAATATCCGGGCTATTGTCAATATCGGCGATAGTTCTGGAGAGTTTTAAAATCCTATCGTAAGCTCTTGCTGAAAGTCCTTTTTTTGCCATTGCACCTCGTAGTAATACCTTGCTGTCTTCATCAAGAATGCAGTATTTTCTAATATGTTTAGAGGACATTTGAGCGTTGCAGAAAATCTTTTCATTTTTAAATCTTTGCAGTTGAAGTTCACGAGCGAAGTTGACTCTTTTTCTTATATCGCGAGACCTTTCTCCGTTGGGAACTTCCATCAGCTCATTGTAATGTAGTTGAGGTACTTCTATATGTATATCGATTCTGTCGAGCAATGGTCCGGATACTTTTGAACGATATTTGATTATTTGTTGCATGCTGCAATTGCAACTGTGTCCTTCTATATTACTGCCATGATAACCACAAGGGCAGGGGTTCATGCTGGCGACCAGCATAAATTTAGCAGGGAAACACAAAGTAGAGACAGCTCTTGATATAGTGACAAAACCATCTTCAAGCGGTTGTCTTAGGACTTCTAGAGCTGATTTTTTAAACTCAGGAAGTTCATCAAGAAATAAGACACCGTTATGAGACAAGGAAACTTCACCCGGTTTTGGTATTGAGCCACCTCCTATTAGAGCTATATCGCTTATTGTATGGTGAGGTGATCTGAAAGGACGGGATACGACCACTCCTTTTTTGTGTTTAGATAAAAGGCCTGCAACAGAAAATATTTTTGTAGTCTCTAAGGCTTCGTCTAAAGCAAATTCAGGCAGTATGCCGGGTAATCTTCTGGAAAGCATAGTTTTGCCTGAACCGGGAGGTCCAAGCATTAAGATATTATGTCCTCCTGCTGCGGCTATTTCTAAAGCTCTTTTTACGAGATACTGACCTTTTACATCAAACATATCATCTATTTCTTCATAGTCAACAGTGAAGATATCTTCAAGATTGACTTTTACAGGTTCAGGTGTGATATTCCCTGCAAGTAAATCAAATGTCTCTTCAAGTGTAGAAACACCATATACATTGACACCTTTTATTAAGGCTGCTTCTCTTGCATTTTCCTGAGGCACTATCAGAGTTTTAATGCCGTCTCTGACCGCAGCTACAGCAAAAGGTAAGACACCTCTGACAGGTCTGACTTCTCCATCCAGGGATAATTCGCCGACAATAGCAGTCGTTTCTTCATTTTGCATAATTAATTGTTTGGTGGCTATCAAGATAGCTATAGCCATAGCTAAGTCAAGCCCTACTTCGTCTTTTTTAAGATCCGCAGGTGCTAAATTAACGGTATAAGCACTATTAGGGAATCTGAAATTACTGTTTTGAATTGCCGAACATACCCTTTCTTTACTTTCTTTAACTGAATTTGAAGGTAATCCAACAATAATAAATCTAAATAAACTGTTCTTAACATCTATTTCAATATCAATCTTTTCAGCATCAATACCATTAAGAGTATATGAATATGTCTTTGCAAACATTTGAACTCCTTACTATATTAATATTCTAATCATGTTTATTATTAGTAAACATATATGTCAAGACTTATTTAAAAAATATCTCAATTTCGTTAAAAACACTTCTTAATATTATATTTATTAACCTTTCATAATTTTTTAAAAACGAGAAAACTTTTGTTCTTGTGGGTTATTCTCAATATTGTTTTTAACAAAATAAGATATCATATC
>CAZJNG010000365.1:1900-3128 GCA_964547265.1 uncultured Candidatus Cloacimonadota bacterium
GCTCGTCTTTTTCGGCTTCCCAGCCGGAAAATTCATGCAAGAATCTTTCAAACACATGTTGTTTCATGTCAAGTAAAGCTTTTTTTGATAAGGGAATATCTTTCATTTCTTTAAAGGTAAAATTGAGTAAATCATCTTTATCTTTTGGGTTTTTAAGATCGATTGTTTCTTTACCTTTTATAATAGAATTGAATATTATTGCTTCAAGAGTGTGGTTTTGTACAGTAAGCTTATTCTTTTTTTCTTTTGCAGGTTCTTCTTTTTCGATACTATCTTTTATATTTTTTATCACTTTTGTCAGCTTTTCAGGGATTAAATCATTATTTTCCAATAATTTTTCTAATTGTTCTATATATTCATTCTTTTGATTTTCTTCAAGTTTTATCTTATGCTCAAGAACCTTAGAGAAGATTTTTTCAAAGTAGTCATTTCTGCCACTGATGATTTTTTGAATTTCACTGATAACATCAAGTTTTTTGACAAAAGATTTAATCTCAATGAATTGATGTAAGACAGGAAATTGTTCATGTATTAAAATGATGAAAGATTCTAAAATTTCTCTGGCTATGATATCGGGAGTATTCATACAAAGAGAGTTAAGTTGGTTAAGGTTGTCTTTATACTTATCGAAGGATTTTATTATTTGTTCCGGTTTTATATTATCCAGATTTTCGACTGATAAGATATTTGCAGATTGTATTTTAAGTTTTTTTACATTGTTTTGAATAATTGCTCCTATATCTAAATCTGTATCAGAAATAAATTTCTTGAAATTTGATACAATTGCATCTAGTTTGCCTTTTTCATCAAAGCTGACAGAATTTTTAATGCTGTCGGCAGACTTTAACATCTGATTATAATTAATCTGAATCTTAACTTCGATGATAGCTTGATTTCCGGCTGACACTGAATATAGTTTTTCAAGTGTAAAAACATTGCTTTTATGGATATTATAAATTGTTAGTCGTTCATTGCTTAAGATATAGTTTTCATTGAAGAGTATTGTCCATAAGTTGTTATGTTTCTTGTGTTTTTTTAGAAGCCTGAAATGGTTTTCTGATTGTGTCTTAATGAATTGAAGTCTGAGGTTTTCATCTCCATCAATATCTTCAATCATGTCAGGGATAAAACGAGTGTAAACCTTTGTTTCAATGCTGTTTATCACAATATGTATTAAACTTTTTAATAGCATCAAGGCAAGCAAAATTAGTACATTAATCTTTATTTC
>CAZJNG010000366.1:0-3112 GCA_964547265.1 uncultured Candidatus Cloacimonadota bacterium
AATTCCTAAGCGACAGCATGGAATCAAATAAATGGAAATTGAAATATGCACAACCTTATGAATCTGAGTTTGAACTCATTATAGGTTCCGAACAGACAGTTAAAGCTGTTTTTTTAAGCCTCAACCCTCTTTATGATAATAATGAAATTATTATGGGATATGTCATAACAGTGCGCGACTTAACAGAACAGAAAAAAACAAGAGATTTAATTAATAAACTCTATATGGCAATCAAACAATCTCCTATTGGTGTCATGATGCTCTCGCCAAAAGGTATCATTGAATATATCAACCCAAAATTTGAAGAAATTACTCAATTTCAATATGAAGATATAGTTGGCAAAAAAGTTGATGTTATTCATAATGAAAAAATATCGATTGAAAAAGTAAATCAAGTTTGGAACTCCTTATTAAATGATAAAGAACAATCTTTCGAATGGCAAAATTTTAAAAAAGACGGAACACCTTATTGGGAGTTTATCTCATTAAGTCCTGTAAAGAACGACAAAGGTGAGATTATTCAGTTTATATCTCTTAAAGAAGATATAACTGAAAAAAAAGAATTTGAGTCCAAATTAATGTATAACGAAAAAAAGTATAAGGATTTATTTCAGACTACACCTGTTGCAATCTGTAATTTTGATTTTAACGAGGTCTCAGAATATCTTAAAACGCTTAAAAATATAAGTATTTATGATTTAAAAGAATATTTCGAAACCAATCCTCAATATTTTGATAATTGTATAAATCGAATCAAAATAATTGATATTAACAACTTTTCAAAAAAATTCTTTGAAGTGAATACACATGATAATTCTACTGAGATAATAAAAATCTTCTTTAAACAAAATTTTAATTTCACTCTAAACATCTTACAGCATATTATGCTTTTATTGGATTCAATGAATAATGCAGAATTTTCCTTTTTTGAGAAGTTGTATATACCGCAAAATGAAATAATTTCAGTCTTATTAAACAACAATGTAACAAAGCATCTTCATACAGTTTGGTACTGCAGGCAAGATTTTATAAACACAAAATTTGATGATTCATTTACAGTTCGACCACAATCAGGTTTTAGTTTATTAATTGTGGCTATTGATATTACAGATAAAATAATAACTGAAAAACAGTTAAAAATCCAAACTTATCATTTAATTGAAAGAATCAAAGAACAAAAAGCTCTTTTTGAAATAAATAGAATTATCAGCGATGACAACCTTTCTAGTAATGAGGCTCTTCAACTAATAGCCAATCAACTTATTACCGGCTTTCAATTTCCGGGAAATACTGCCTGTAAAATAACTTATAATCAACAAGAATATTTTTCTACTAATTATAAAAAAATAACGAATAACCAATCAATTGAAAAATTAACAGCTGGTTCTTCATTTTCAAAAGATTACAGAATTATGACAGAAGACTTTATGATAGATAGTTTTAACTCCGGCAGTATTGAGATATTGTTCAACATTGGTTCAATAAAAGAAAGTATAGATCAAAACCAAAACATAGATTTTCACAAAGAAGAAATGGAATTATTAAAAACAGTTACTCAAATAATCTCTAAATATATACTACAACTAAACCAGTCAAATTTAATCCAAAAAAAACTATATTATGAAACCCTAATTTCAAAAATTTCATCTAGATTTTTAAACATAAATAATTTTGATAACTCCGTAAATCAATCGCTTGCAGAAATTGGATTAGCATCAAAAGCTGACAGAGTTTATATTTTTGAATATGATGACTCTGTAAAAACAATATCTAATACTTTCGAATGGTGTAAAGACACAAACTCTTCAGTTCAGAAAAGTCTACAAAACATCCCTTTCAATAACTATCCTTGGTGGAAAGAAAAAATATTGAATAACGAGATTATTTATATAGAAAATGTAGATGATATGCCTGAAAAAGCTTTAAACGAACAAAAACTGTTTAAAGAGCAAAATATTGTATCCTTACTTTCGTTACCCTTAACAGTAAAAATAAAAACTGCAGACAATAAATCAGTTATTACGAAAAATATTGGGTTTATTGGATTTGATGATTTATCCGATAAGAAACCTTGGGAACAACAAGATATAACATTACTAAAACTTTTTAGCAATATTCTGATTAATACTTATGAAAGATTCAATACCTATAAGCTTCTCCAAAAACAAAAAGAATTTTCAAATGAAGTAATCAATTCAGTAGCTGAACTTATTATCGTTATTGATGTGGATACAGAAGAAGTTGTTATTTTTAACCAACATTCTGAACACCTAAGTAGATTTTCAGCTAATGAAATAAAAGACCTTCAAAATTTTAAACAACTTTTTATTAATGAACAACTTGATTACTTTACTAAAACTTTCAATGAAACCAAGCAAGGCAAAAGATTTAACAATATTGAGCTTCTATGGAGAACTAAAGATAGAAAATTTTTAATGATTAATTGGCAATTTAACCTAATAAAAAACTCAGAAAACACACCTCAATTTGTTATTCTCAATGGAACCGACATTACAGAAATAAAGAAAAAAGAAGCACTACTAAAAGAAAAAGAAACTCAATACAGAACCCTAATCCAAAATTTAAATATTGGTATTTACAGATCAACAGGACTGAGTACAGGTCATTTCCTACAAGCTAACATTGCATTGGCTAAGATTCTTGGCTATGACACAGTACAAGAACTTACACTCAACAAGACAAAAGATATCTTTCTAAACCAAGAAGATAGAGAAAACATGCTAAAACTTGCTGTTTCTAACGGTTATATAAAAAACTACATAGTACAATTAAAAAAGAAAGATTATAATAAAGACAAAAAGAATAATGTAATTCTGGCTTCAATTAATGCGAAAGTAATTAATGATGAAAAAGGTAACTTTAAATGGCTAGATGCATTTGTAGAAGATATTACTGAAATTCATAAAAATAAAAAAGCTCTTGATTATCAATTACACTTTCTTCAAAATCTAATTGATAATATCCCTGTGCCTTTATACTATGTAAAGGTAAACGAGGTTAATAATTATGAGATATTTGAGTACACAATATCAGGATGCAATAATTCATTTGAAAAATTTCTTGGAATATCAAAGGACAAACTTATCAATAA
>CAZJNG010000367.1:0-3111 GCA_964547265.1 uncultured Candidatus Cloacimonadota bacterium
TTTTATTACTAAGCTCTGCTTCCAATCTTTCTATTATATTAGTTTTTACATAAATATTTTCAGCAAATTCACTATCATTAAGATAATCATGAGAATATAAAGCATAACAATATTGACAATTATGAAGGCATCCCCGATAAATATTCAAATCCCATGCATAAGGAAATTTTCTCTTTAAGGGATTCAATGCTGTTTTGCATTCAATTTCAAAATACTTAGTATTTTTACCCTTCATAATTTGATTATCCTTTCTATGACTCTGATTCTAATATCGTTAATCTTATTTGTTTCTCATTAAACAACAAATTGTATTTATGCAATTATGTCAAGAAAAATGATTAATTACATATTTATCAGTTTTACGAAGTATGAATTAAGACTAATAATAAAAAAAATATTTGCTTGTTTTGGAAAATATTTTATATTATAAACTAAAAGTCAAAAGGAGTACAATTTTGAAGTATTTTAATAATTTAAATCTTATGAGCAAAAGTTGGATAGTTAGTTTTTTGATAGCGTTTATTGGTTTATGGTATCCTAAATTAGGTTTGTTAGTGATAATAATTATGTTTTCATTGATAGTCACATCTTTTTTCAAAGGTAGATTTTGGTGTGGGAATTTATGTCCTCATGGCAGTTTGTTTGATTTTATCTTTGCCCCGATGAGTAAAAAAAGAAGAACTCCCAATTGGTTGTCATCAGACCTGTTTGCGTATATCTTTTTTGTTTTTTTTATGTTTAATTTTTCTCGTAGATTATTAAGAGCCATTAATTATTGGGGTCAATTAGAATTTATTGATAAACTTGGCTATGTCTTTGTTATTACATATCTTGTTGTGTTTGTATTAGGTTTTGTATTGGCATTGATTTTTCATCATAGATCTTGGTGTCATATATGTCCTATGGGAACAATGCAGAAACTCACTTTTAAAATAGGGGAAAAAACTAAGATTTCCACAAGGACAAATAATGTTTTACATATTAGTTCAATTGATAAATGTCTAAAATGTGGTATATGTTCAAATGTCTGTCCTATGCATATCAATGTCTTTAAAGAATTTTCTGAAGATAATAAGCTACAAAATATCAACTGTATCAAATGTGGTAATTGTGTAAAAAAATGTCCTATAAATATATTATTAATTTATTAGCTTAAAACTTTGTAAACATATTAGTATTTTTACCATAAGCAAGGAAATTAGTTTTTACCAAGTCCTGAATTAGTATCAAATTGTACAAGACTTTACGCTAACCTACGACGGACCTCCAGGATGGAAAAAGCAACTTGGAGGTCACCTGTTTTTTGTCTGTATTTTACTGACTTATAATAAAGCAGAAATCAAAGAAATTAAAAAAGCACTTGACTAATAATAAATAAATTTATAGCTTGTAGTATGATTTCTAAAAAGTTCAATCAATCCAAAATCGACATATAAAATTATAGGAGTAAACGAATGATTAAAGTCTTGATAATATCAGATACTCATCACAATAACATTTTCTTGCAAAAAGTTTTAGCAAACAATCAGGATTGTCAATATCTGATTCATCTTGGAGATGAACCTGATGATTTAGAAAATTTCCCTGAGTTAATTTCTGAGATGTTAATATATAGTGTTTTCGGTATTTATCATCAGTCTTGGAGAAGAGAAAATGCAGTTATGGATTTTAAAATTAATCTTAATAATGACACAAGTATTAATTTTCACATTGCTCATGTAAAAGAACATCATACCTTACATTCAGATAATGATGGACTCAATATCTATTGCTTTGGTCATACTCATCACAGGTACTTTGAAAAATTTAATAATGATAAGTCTGTGTTTATTAATCCCGGGCATCTTAAAAAAGAAATAGATAGAGGAGAAATAGCCGGATATGCAATCTTACAATATGATGAAAACCTCAACAAAACAGAACTTATCTTTAGAGATTTTAAATCTAATGAACTGGAAAGGTATTGTCTCTAAATGGATTCAATTTATTTGATTATTTCTCAGAATGGTCAGGCATTAAGGATGCTTGCTATTTTTTTGTTGGTATTTATTATATACTGGTTTCGAAAGGTTAAGGTAAGAGCATATAAATCAAGTTTTTCAGATAAAGAGATGCCTGTTAATTTATGGTTTTATTCTCAACTTGTTAATATGGAAATCGGAACTCTCAGGCCAAGTTATAATAACTTACAACAATTATTTTACAGGTTTTTAGTTAGAAAATATAAAATTACAAAAATTGAGTATAAAAATTTCTCTATTTTTAATTTGGTTAAGAATAAAGAAGAAGATCAAGAAATTCTAAACCTTTACGGTGAAATCTGGAACAGTATAGAAGATTTGAAACACAGCCCTAAAAATGAAGTTATTGCTTATATAAAACAGATAAAAACGATATTTAACAAAAAGGATGTTTCTGAGTGGATAGAACAAAGAAAAAAATCAAAGCCTTGTAATGATTGTTAATGGAGGAATAAATGTCAATAATGGAAGAACTTAACAGAAAAGTAGTTGAACAAAGTCAATCCTTAGATTTAGTGATTAAAGAATTGGGTAAATGTATAGTTGGGCAAGAGTATATGATTGAAAGGATGTTAATTGCCTTATTATGTAATGGGCATATCCTTTTAGAAGGTGTTCCGGGTTTAGCGAAAACCTTAGCAGTAAGCTCGCTCGCAGAAACCTTGAATACAAGCTTTAAACGCTTACAGTTTACTCCTGATTTATTACCTGCGGACTTAATAGGCACCTTAATTTATAATCAAAAAAACAGTGATTTCGAACCTCGTTTAGGTCCTATCTTTGCAAATTTAGTTTTAGCTGATGAAGTAAATAGAGCTCCGGCAAAAGTACAATCTGCTCTACTGGAAGCAATGCAAGAAAAACAGGTCACTATTGGAAGTAATACTTACAAATTACCGAAACCTTTCATTGTAATGGCTACACAAAATCCCATTGAACAAGAAGGTACTTATGCCTTACCGGAAGCTCAGGTTGACCGTTTTATGCTTAAACTAATGATTACTTATCCCAAAAGAGATGAAGAAAAAGCTATTTTAGACAGAATGGTAAATGATGAGCCTATTCAACTTGATAAAATATTAAGTCCTGA
>CAZJNG010000368.1:0-3110 GCA_964547265.1 uncultured Candidatus Cloacimonadota bacterium
AGGAGTTATTCCTTCTCAGGATTATGATTATCTCTACGAAAATGGAGCTGTGGCTATCTTTGGACCCGGTACTGTTATTCCTGTTGCAGCTAAAAAGATCATGGATGAACTATTTAAAAGAATCTAATCTGACAATAATTTATAAGGGTACATTGACTTGTATCCTTATATTTTTATTTTGTACAGAACTAGTTTATTCTTCAGAAAATGTTCTTTTTCTGATTAATTTAAACTAATCTTTGGTATGTTGATAGTCTTTAATATTTTATTCAATGAGGTATAATAAGTTCAATACATTTTTTTAAGATTAAAAGGGAGTAATATATTATGAAGAAGAAATTGATTATTTCATTGATTTGTGTAGTTATTGGTTTTTTAACATTCCTGTTAATATTTCAGGAAGAGATAATACCGGCAGAACTGCATGAGCATTTAGAATATATTTTTAATGATTTTGTAGATGGTGATGATCTTATTTATAATGCTATAGTATTAGTTAAAGATGCAGATAATAATCTTGTCTGGCAAGGAAGTAAAGTCTCTATTGACTATTCTCAGGAAGAAGATAACAACATAGACACTCCTTTTTTTATAGCCAGTATTACAAAGTTATTTACTGCTACGCTAATAATGCAATTGTATGAAGAAGGTATAATTGATTTAGATAATTCAATTGCTGATTATTTACCTGAAGAAATTTACTCTCAAATAAATGTTTATAAGGGAGTAGATTATTCTAACAAAATATCCGTTAGGCACTTACTTTCACATAGTTCAGGAATTGCTGATTATTATACAGGAAAGCCAAATAAAAGTAAAGGACTTTTTAATCAATTTTTAAAAAATCCTTCGCAGAAATGGACTGTTGATGATACAATTGAATGGACTAAAAATGAACTTTCAGCAAATAATCAACCTGGTAAAAGTCATTTATATTCAGACACTAATTATCAGTTGTTAGGTAAAATCATTGAAAATGTGTTGCAAAAAGATTTAGGTTCAGCATATCAGCAATATATTTTTTATCCACTGGGTTTACATAATACATACTTAATTCAGGATATTTCTTTCAATGAAAGAAAACCTGTTGCTGATATCTTTCATTATGAACAGAATGTGAGTAACCTCAGATACAACGGAAGTTACCGGGCTGATGGCGGTATTGTTTCAACAGCAAATGATTGCATCACTTTTCTGCATGCTCTAAGAACAGGCCGATTGATAAGCAATGATACCTTATCTCTTATGCAACAATGGGAAAAACTATCATTTCCAATCCAATATGGATTTGGTATTATGCTTTTCAAACTTCCCAATATAATTAATTATTTTACAGACATTCCTGAATTATGGGGACATTCCGGCTCGTCAGGCTCATTTTTATACTATTCAGAAGATTTAAACCTATATATTGCAGGTACTATTAATCAAAGCTCTTCAAATATTAAACCATTTTTACTTATGGGAGAAATTTTAAGGACGATAAAAAATAAGTCGTCCTAGTTATCGATTGAATGTACTAATACAAGAGCCTGTCCCAAAATGCAAAAAAGTCTGCAAAATGGATATCTGACGGTTCTTCAGATCTTGTCATTCTTCGCAAGCTCAGAATGACACGCCGAAACGAGCCGTCTCGGTACCAATTTGAAGGCTTTTTCTATTTCTAGACAGCCTCTCAGCTTTATGGTGAATCGTAACAGGTTGATTGAGCGTTTTCTGATAAATAAAGATTCTTCTCATTATTTATATTGATTACAGGAAGTTTAACTATGAATTCAGTACCTTTGTTTAATTCTGAGGTTACAATAATTTCTCCATTATGTAGTTCAACAAGTTTTTTAACTATTGATAACCCTAGTCCTACTGTCATCTCACCTTTAGTCCCTTTTCTCTTAGCCTTTGTAAATCTATTAAAAATAATAGGAAGATTTTCTTCGGAGATGCCTATTCCGTTATCTTGAATTTTAATAATAAAATATTTTATGTTATTATCTTTTATAATATCAGTTTTAAGCATTATTTTACCACCCGGTTTAGTGAACTTTATTGCATTATGTAATAGGTTATCTATGATTTGCCAAAACCTGTCTGTCTGAATATTTACATTATAGTCATTATTTGATAGCTCAAAAATTAAATTAATCATTTTAGATTCAGCATTAATCTTAAATGTATGGTAATATGATTTTAGTAGTTCGTTCACATTGTAAGGTTCAAGATTTAACTTAAAATCTTTCATTTCAATTGCATTTGCTTCTAGTATATCTTTGACAAGTTTTAATGCTCTTTGAGTACTTTTGTCAATCATGTTGATGTAGTTTTCAGCTTTTTCAGGGAGATTTTCAAATCTTAATAAATCAAGGATTGAGTAAATAGACCCAATTAGATTTTTTAAATCATGAGAGACAATACTTAAAATTGCATCTTTAGAGGAGTCAAGTTGTTTTAATGTTTCATTCATTTCTTTAAGTTCATTACTTTTCTTTTCAATTTCATTATATGCATTTCTAAGCTCAATATTTTTTATTTTATAAAGTTCGGTTTCTTTTTCTTTTTGTTTAATATTAAAGTCATATTCCATTGAAGCAATTTTTTGATCTACATCTTTATTTCGAATAAGTTCATTTATCTCGGTTAACTTTTTTTGATATTCAAAGGCAGATTTAAAGTCATTTGTTTCGCTATAATATTTAATAAAGGTTTTTACTATGATTTTTCCTGCTTCTGAATCTTCTGATTGTTTATTAACTTTTTCAGCATCAACAAGGTAATCTTTAGCTTGTTCGTACTTCTTTTTATCGATGAACAAGTTTGCCATGCTACAGTATGTAAGAGCTTGTAAATTGATAATGTCAAGTTTAATGGCTAAAAAAAGTGCTTTTTCAAAATATGTCAAAGATAATTCATGGTTTTTTAGAGTATTGCAGATTACGGCGATATTGTAGAGTACAACTGCTTGTCCTCTTGTGAAGCTTTTATTTTCCCAAATTGATAAAGCTCTATAGAAATAACCTAAGGCTATTCCATTATCTTCAGTGTTTTCATAAAGGTTAGCTATATTGTTATAAATAGTGCCAAGACCTTTTATGTCATTAAGTTTTTTTCTGATT
>CAZJNG010000369.1:0-3101 GCA_964547265.1 uncultured Candidatus Cloacimonadota bacterium
TTATTAATTGTTATTCGACCGGTTCAGTAGTAGGTTCGGGAGATAATATTGGAGGTATAGCCGGTATAAATCATGGAACTATTGCCAACTCATATAATTTATGCGATGTAAAATCCTTTTCAAACTTCTCAGGAGGATTAACAGGTAGTAATTATGGTTACATAACTAAATCTTTTAATGCCGGCGATCTTATAGGCGTAATAACCTTAGGAGGTGTAACAGGTCAAAATTTTGGGAATATATCTGATTGTTTCAATCTTGGAATGATAACAGGTGAGAGTATTGTTGGAGGTTTAGTCGGAGAAAACATTTCCGGGACTATAACAAGAACTTATAGTGTCGGAAAAGTCACGGCATCTTCTGAATCAGGAGGCTTAATTGCCTTGAATTTTGAAGGGAGCATAACCTTATCATATTGGAATATTCAAACTTCAACTCAATCTAATTCGGCAGGAGGTATAGGTAAATCAAGTGCACAAATGAAAATTCAACATACTTATACTGATTGGGATTTTAATGCGTTATGGAGTTTGTCTTCATCTAAAAATAGTGGTTACCCTCACCTTAAACAGCTTCAATATTTTAATTAAATAGCCTTAAATTTATCGTAATTATAATTATTTATAGAATCAGGGAGTTCCTGATACTAGAATCATAGCCTCGCACTTTTGACAGACTCTAATCCCACTGAAAACCCGATTGGATATTTTTTAGAAAACTTTAAGCTTTCTCTGAGTTATCCTTAAATTTTAACTTGACAATCATAAATACTATTTTAGAGTGTCAAAAGGAGGAATAATGATAATTGATTCCAGATATAAAGTGTTAGAACAACTAGGAACGGGAGTTTGGGCTACCGTTTATAAAGTTGTTGACAGTCGTACAGGTAACTTATGTACATTGAAATTATTCCAACATTTAGATGCTCAAACTTTATATGAAAAATTTTCAGCAGAAGAAATGCATCATATTACCAGACTGGAACATCCAAATTTAGTTCCTGTTATAACTTTTGGTAATATGGGAAAACATATATATTGTGTAAGTGAATACTATGATGGTAAAAGTTTACAATATTTTAAATTTAAATTTAACCGAATAAATCTATTCTATGATATGATTGTTCAAGTGGTATATGCGTTACATGCTTTACATTTACAAAATATTTATCATAAAGACATTAAACCCAGCAACATTTTATATAAAATAAAAGATAATAATATCGAAGTTAAACTAATAGATTATGGTTTTAACAAAATTGATACTGACAAAAATCAGCAAACAATAGGTGGTACTCTTCCATATATGGCTCCTGAATTATATGCAGGGAAAAAAGCTACCTCTCAAAGTGACTTTTACTCTTTAGGTGTTACACTATATAAGATCGTAACAGGGAACTTGCCATTTTCTGTAGAACAAATTACTGCAGTTATCTCAGGTAATCAAAAGAACTTTTTCCCAAAATTTACCAGAGAAATTAATGCTGATATTCCTGTAACATTAGATAAATTTATCATGAAACTTTTGGAAAAAAATCCTCAAGAAAGATTTCCGGATGCTCAGTCAATTATTGCATTTATCAATAAGATTCAAAATAAAAATTATAGCTTTTCTCAAAGAATATCACTGGTTCAATCAGTTAAGTTAAACTCATACATAGTAAGAGCCAATTACGCTCACCAACTGGAAGACCATGTAGTAAACATGACTTCCAGTAACGGAAAAGTAATTACACTGATTGGCGGAGATGGCATTGGAAAAGATAATTTATTGACACTGTTTAAATATCATTTTTTTACTAACGAATATTATATATTTGATTATACTTGTTCAGCCACCCATAAAGATCCATTTTTTGCATTGATAAAAGAGTTTAGTTCAAGCACTTTAAACAACGAGCGAAAGGATACAATTTTTGAAAATATCTCAACAAGATTTAAAAAATTTCTAGAAGAATCTGAAGATATAGCAGTTACTTATAATGAGGATTTATCAAAAGCTCAAAATGATTTTAACTCAGCAAAAATTTTTCTAGACCTACTTTCACAAGAAAAACCATTAATATTTATTATCCGTGCAGGTCAATTTTTAACAACGGAATCCATTGAGTTTGTTAATTATATATCATCATTGGTTTCAGAGAAACCAATGTTAATAGTAATCAGTGCAAATGATCCCGGCGTAATAAAAGGACTTATTCATAGTGTGCAAATTAAAGTAGCTGCATTGACTTTTTCAGAAACAAGAGATTATATTCAAAATCTTCTAAATATTAAGCCTCCGGAAAGTTTTGTTAAGCATATTCAATATCGCTCTTCCGGGAACCCCTATTTTATCAGGGAAATATTAATTGATTTGCTGGAAAAGAAGCTACTACTAAAAAACAAACAATTAAATTTTGATTTAGATTTTGATAATTACAGTTTACCTGAATATCTGATTCATTCTATTTACAACAGAATGAGCCACTTGGATGTTAATACTTATAAACATTTACAAAAAATATCAATTATTCAGACACCAATTACTAAAGAATTGATTCTTGAAATATTAAAAATTAGCCAAAAAGAACTCTTTAAAATGATTCAAACATCTATTAATAATGAAATCCTTACCGAAAAAGCCATTACTTCTGAATGTTACGATCAATATTGTGACAATGCATCAACAACAGTTGAAAAAGCAAACACTCATTTTTTAACAGTATATGAGTTTATGTTTCCTGAGATAAAACAAAGACTAATCAAAGAATGTCATAACAAAGAGAAAACTCAAATTTCTGAAAAAGTTATAAGCTATTATGATAAAAATGAAAAACTCAATAATCTTGATAATTCGCTTAACTCGCAAAATGTTCATTTGACTGATTCAGACAATTATTATCAAAGTTCATTCTTGGATATACCTATCTGTAAAGGGATAATTAAAAATGCAGAAATCTGTCAAAACAACTCATCATTAAGAAAGTATAGAACGGTTTTATTTCAACTTTATAGCAATAAGTATTTGCAAAATAATGCTTTTGATGAGATATGCAAAATACTCTTATTGGATTTTTCTCTAAAATTGACAATCCCTGAATATATCATCAGGACAGATCT
>CAZJNG010000370.1:0-3100 GCA_964547265.1 uncultured Candidatus Cloacimonadota bacterium
AATTATAAGCCTGCATTGAAGTACCTGCTCCACCAAAAACTAAAGAAGAAGCAAATCCAGAAATTGAGGCTTCCATAACACCATCATAAATTTGATCAATTGATTTAATTCCTGTGATATAATCAATAACATTTTCAGAATATTTTTGACTTCCTTCCTCGATTGGTTCAGGAGCAACAAATTCAATAACTGTTACACCTAACTCTTTAGCCATTTTTTTATTAAGAGCAGATTTAATTTTTTTAACACCAACAGCTTTAACGTGTTCTTTAAGATAATCTTTACCTTTATTTTGAAAGATTTTTAATAAAGCATCTTCCTGAACATAATTACCAAGAAATTCTATTGAAAATTCAGCAAGTCCGGTAGCAATTGCATTAAACCATTGTTTGGCTTCTGATAAATTATTTATATGATTCTCTTGTTCAAGATCATGCTTTTTATGTCCTATAGAAGAGATTGAAACAGCTGCAGACCTAAAAGCAGAAGTAAAAGCAGGAGCAGTACCAGCAGAACCACCGGCAAAAGAAAAAATCATATGAGGAACTTGTTCAAGAGAATTTGCAAGAGCTAAATCAGCAAGTAATCCCCATTGCTTATCTTTAATTAAACCAGTATATCCTTTTGATAACTGTTCATCAGTAAAATATAAAGTACGGGTTTCATTAAGTTTATCAATAGTATCGTCAATAGAAGGGTCAATTTTATCAATCATTAATGCTTTTGATATACCTAATGCCATACTTGCTGAACTATTAGCAATTAGTTTAAAACCTCTTAATGGAGATTTTAATTCTTGTTTTTTCTTTTTATCATAGAGATGTTGAAAGTGATCAGCTTTATTTTTATCAAGCTGAAATGTTGTTTTTAAATAATCTTCTTTTGCTTGTTCAGGAAGATCATTAAAGTTTTTAAACTGTAAATTTGATTTTTGAATATGAGGAGGAGACACAATATCTTTATGAGACACAATATCTTTAGGAGACACAATATCTTGTGTCTCTACAGTATTGTTCAGGATGACATTTTCAGGTAATACAGGGTTTTGATATTTTTCAGGTTCAGTTAAAGAATTAGAACTTGATATGTTTACAGGATTATGATTATAAAGATTGTTATATTCTTTTTTTGCTTCATTTTGTAATAAGAAGGGAGATTTAATTGATTGTTGTCTTGTTTGGTCTTCGGTTAAATGTTGGAATCTGTTGGGATTTTGAATTTTAGGAGACTCAATGTCTTGATGAGACACAATATCTTTAGGAGACACAATATCTTTAGGAGACACAATATCTTGTGTCTCTACGAAATTTGAATTTTGTTTAGAAGTATTAGCCCAGTTTAAGACTTCTTGCTCTAAATTGAAGCTAGAGTTATTTTTATCAACAATCAGGGATGACTGTTGTACGTCTTTTTTATCAACATTAGCAGGAGATTGTTTTACGTTAGATTTTTTAGCCCAATTTAAGACTTCTTGTTCTATATTGAAAGTTTTATTCATAATTTTCCCACTTTAAATTTTTATCATTAATAAAATCTGACAGAATATAGAATTGGTCTAAGGAGTTTAAAGAATTAAAATCATTAACATTATTTTGTTTCATAGCATTATAAATTTGCTTAACAGGAAAAGAATTATTATTATTATCAGTAACATTAGAATGAGTAATAAAATCATTAAGAACAGATTCAAATTGATTAACCTTATTTTTTGCATTATTATAATCCATTTTGTTTCTATTATAAATGTTTAAAGCATTTCCACGCTTAGGTTTTTTTTCATCAGGTTTATGATTTTCTAATATTTCATAATTTTTTATAACATCTTGAACATTAGTTCCATTAAGATATTCATTTAATAAAATTTGTGAAGTTTCTTTAGGATATTTATTTCTTAAATCATTAATTTCAGTTTGTCTTTTTTGAAATTCTCTACCAGTTTCATCATTAGTATTATAGACTTGCTTAGGGTCTTTTTTATTAATAAATTTAGTTTTACCTGTTAAGTCAATTAAAGTATTATAATTTTTTAGAAATTCAGTATATTGTTTAAATTTTGTTAAGTCATTTTGTTTGTTGTGATTTGATTTGTTTTGATTATCAACTTCATTAGTTATATTTGCTTTATGATGATGTTTTTGTAAATCTAAAGGTTCAAGAGTTTTGAATTTATCAACTTCATAATTAAGTCTATGCTGATTACGTACCGGTTCAACAGTGTTTATTTTATCAACTTCATAATTAATTTTTTGATTATTATGTAAAGGGTTATATTCTAAATCAAGCTTATGAGTATTTTCTTTTTTTATTAAATCATCATTAAGAGATTCTTGTCTTTTTTGTTGCCTTAAAGCTTCTTCATATTGAGCCTGTTGTTGTGTAATTTTAGAATTAAGGATTGTTTGCACGAATGGAGTTAAACTTTGTACGTTTTGTTTAAATTTGTTTTCTCTTTCTTGATTAAGATTTTTAATATATTGTGCTAAGGTAGGCTGTGACATAATTACCCCCGATTATATAATTTTTAATTTTGATTTTTGAATTTGATGAGACACAAAATTATGATGAGACACAAAATTATGATGAGACACAATATATTGTGTCTCTACAGTATTGTTCAGGATGACATTTTTAGTATTCATAAATATCAATTTCAATAGATTTAATAGATTTAAAATTAGAAATACTTAAACTAAAAGCATTAAATATTTTATTTGATTTAAAGAAATGCCAGGTATTAAAACCTGAAAAACTTGCTGTTTTATTATATTTGTTATTATTTTGTTCAAGGTAAGAATTAACAAGCATAATTAAAGGTTCAACTCCAGGAAGATGTTCACCATTAATGCGAATTTTTTTAATTAATATTTTTTTATCAAATTTAAATTGTTTAATTCTAATATTGTTATTATCATAAGTAGTATCTCCAAATAAAAAGCAATCGACATTTGTTAGAAATAGAAGATTATTGTTAAGAGGTAAAATTTGATTAATGTTAGATACAGGTAGATAAGAAATAGAATAGTTATCATATTTAAAATTGTATTCGATTAATCTATTTATAGATGTAAAGCATATAGTATCATTGATAGGATTAAATGAT
>CAZJNG010000371.1:0-3098 GCA_964547265.1 uncultured Candidatus Cloacimonadota bacterium
GTTTTATTATTAGTATCCGGCAGTGTAATTACAAAGTATTTATACTCAGAAACCCAAATGTCAAGACTAGTATTTTTTGCAGCTTATGGTGTTATGTTGGGTGGATTTTTACAAACGATTATAAACTTACCTTTTTTAAAAAGGATTGGTTACAGTTTTGAAATCATTTTAAAGTTTAAATCTGAGGCTATGAAAAATCTTTGGTATAGATTTATTCCCGGCATGATAGGCTTAGGTATCAGAGAAATAAACATGGTAGCAGATGCTATTATTGCTTCATTTTTGCCTATTGGAAGTATTACGACATTAGGTTTTGGTAACAGGTTAATGCAATTACCCTTAGGAATATTTGGTATTTCAATTGGAACTGCTGTGTTGCCTGAATATTCAAAGCAATTTACTGAAAAACGCTGGGATGCTATTTCTGAAACATTAAGATTTTCAATTCATTATGTCTTGTATATTATGCTTCCAATTACCATAACCATGATTGTGGGAAGTGAAACCTTTGTCAGATTAATCTTTCAAAGAGGTGCTTTTGGTGAAACTGCTGTTTTTATGACTAAATCTGCTCTAGTTTTTTATGTTCTCGGTTTAAGTTTTTACGGTTTAAATCAAGCTGTTACTCCTGTATTTTATGCAGCAAAAGACACTAAAACGCCTGTTAAGATTGCAGGTATAATGGTGATAACTAATATAAGTTTAAATTTAATATTGGTACAGTTTATGGCTCATGCCGGTTTAGCTTTTGCTACAAGTATCACAGCCGGTTTGCAGTTTTTAATTATGATTATTGTATTAAAAAGAAGATTCCCTTTGATTAAACTTAAAAAACTTCTGAACAACATAATAAAGATTTTTATAATTTGTTTAATGCTTTTGATAAGTCTTCAGGTTCTAAATCACATTATATTCCCGAAATTATCAAATTTAGAGATACTTAGCAATCTCAAGCCCATTTTTTTAAACTTATTGAATACTATAATGCTTTTAACTGTATCTTTAATTGTTAGTATTACCGGTTTCAACTTGTTAAAACCGGACTACTATCAGGATATTTCACAAAAACTATGCAGAAGATTTCTCAAAAAATAACTGACAAGCTTAGTCTTTTACCAAATCAGCCGGGTGTTTATCTCATGTATGATAAAGAAAAGATTGTAATATATGTTGGTAAGGCAGTAATCTTAAAAAACAGAATCAAAAGTTATTTTGTGGGTAATCCTACTGATGCTAAAACACTTCATTTGGTTAATAATGCCGATGATATTGATTATATCATCACTAATTCAGAACAGGAAGCTTTGCTTTTAGAAGCAAATCTAATAAAACAGTATCAGCCTAAATATAATATCTTATTAAAAGATGACAAAAAATACCCATATATCAAAATAACTCCTAATGAGCCTTTTCCGCGTATAGAAATAACCAGAGAGATAAAGAATGATTCCGGTAAGTATTATGGTCCTTATACTGATGTGAGATACCTCAGGAGATTGTTTAGGGAATTAGAATGGATATTTCCACATCGTACTTGTAATAGAGTAATGTTAGCTAATCAAGAGAAACCTCAGTATCAAAGAGCTTGTTTGAATTATCAGCTGGGTAAGTGTCCTGCTCCTTGTATAGGAAAAATTAATCAAAAGGATTACTTAAGGATAATCACTGACATGACTAAATATCTCTTAGGTAAGAATGAAGATTTGATTAAAGAAATGCGTAATGATATGATGACATTTTCCAATAATCTGGAGTTTGAAAAAGCTGCTAAATTGAGAGACAAAATCTCACATATAGAAAGTATGATGAAAAGGCAAGTTGTTTATTTCACCGATTGCCTAAACAGAGATATTATCGCCTATTATCAGGAAGACAAATATACAGCTGTGACTGTCATCAAAATGTTGAATGGTAAAATCAGCAATAAAGAGGTATTCAGTTTTAAAAACATAAATAACGACAGTCCTCAGGAGATATTAAAAGCCTTTTTACTGCAATTTTATGCTGATAAACTGGCAAAGACTAAAAACCTACCTCACCAGATTTTACTTCAAATTGAACCTGAAGATTTTACCTCCTTGAAAAAACTATTTGATAACAGAATCTATATCGTTTCTGTCACTAAAGACTCATATCATAAAAAATATATTACAGATAAAGAATCTAAAAAACTCATTGAAATTGCACGCAAAAATGCCTTTGATTATGTCGAAAACAAGAAGTTAAGTCACATGAGAAAAGCAAGTAAAACTATTCTGCCCGTTCAAGAACTAAAAGATTATCTTAATTTAAGCATATTACCCAGAAAAATGATTTGCATTGATATATCGACTATTCAAGGCTCTGATACTGTCTCATCACTGGTTTTTTTTGAAAATGGTAAACCTCTCAAAAGACAATACAAACACTTTATTATCAAAGATATAGAAGGTCAGGATGATTTTGCTTCCATAGCAGAAACACTCAGAAGATTTTTAAACAATGTAGCTCATGATGAAAACTGGGAAAAGCCTGACTTAATCATCGTTGACGGTGGCAAAGGGCAGTTAAGTTCTGCTTGTGAAGTTCTTTACAGAACAGAATTCAAAGATATCCCTATTGTATCCCTTGCTAAGAGGATTGAAGAAATATTTATACCTATTTCTAATGATATAGACTATTCCAAGTTAAGCTATAGCTCAGTCATTTTACCAAAGACAAGTATGGCTCTAAAACTTATTACAAGTATCCGAGACGAAGCTCATCGGTTTGCTATTACTTTCCATAGAAAAAGACGAGACTCCAGAACACTTACCAGTGAACTTGACAAGGTTAAAGGTTTAGGAGAAAATAAAAAGTTCCTCTTGTTAAAGACCTTTGGTTCCGTTGAAAGTATAGCCAAGCTTGATACTCAAGAATTGATAAAAATCAAAGGAATAGGACAAATATTAGCTGAAAACATCATCAATACTTTGAATAAAAATTAATTAATTATTTATCTTTTTCAAAGTATCTTTTATAGTAGAGGCTGTGCAAGGTTCACGGATGTAAACAAAATTTCAGAGAAATTTTGTCATCCTGAGCGTCAGCGCAATTGCGTAAGCACTGAGCGTAGCTTG
>CAZJNG010000372.1:0-3097 GCA_964547265.1 uncultured Candidatus Cloacimonadota bacterium
CCTGCGAAAAATAGCTTAGTCCTACTTGCAAGACTCTAAGTTCAGGGTCGTTAGTCATAATTAGTGGCCACATGAAATTATTCCAAGAACCAATCACCGAGAAAACACTGGCGGTAGCAATAACAGGTTTTGATAATGGAAGCAATATCTGAAAAAGTATTTTAAATCTTGAACATCCATCTATTGATGCTGCATCTAGTAAGTCTTGTGGAATTGTTTTAAAATGTTGTCTAAGTAAGAAAATTGTAAAGATATTTGCTATCCAAGGGATAATTAATGCTTGATAGGTATTTATCCAACCAAAATAATTAAGCAAAACATAAGAGGGAACAAGATATACCGGTTGAGGTACCATCATCATACTGATAAAAAAATAAAATAAGAAATCTCTACCCTTAAAATGCATTCTGGCAAAAGCATAGGCTGCCAGAGCTGAGGTGATTAATACACCAAATAAAGTAGTGAGAGCTACAAAAATAGTATTAAAAAAATACCTGCCAAAAGGTACTTTTTCAAAAACTCTTTTAAAATTTAAGAAATGCAGTTTTATTCTTTTTATATCCTGAAGTTCTGAAGAATTTATTACATGAAAAGGTTTTACTATCTTGCCTGTATCATCAATCAGATTAACAACTGTGGAATCTCCTCTTGTCATTACCTTTGAAACCCTCCAAATTTCAGTGCCGTCATCATAAGATAAGTATTGCTCAACAGGTATAAATCCCGTATGCCCTTTATTAACTTCTAGTTGTGATTTTAATGAAGTGCTTATCATCCATACAAAAGGAGCAATCATAAAGATTCCGCATATTGTTAAAATAATATATGAAATACTGTTTTTAAAATATTTTATACTTTCCGACATATCTTTCCTCTCAATCCTAGTAGTGGACATGTTTTTCCATATGTTTTTGTAATAAAGTCAAACCTAGTATGATAATAAACAAAACTAAAGCTATTGCACTGGCATAAGCTAAATTTTGAGCTTCACTAAAACCATTTTCAAAAATATAATATACTATTACTTTAGTAGTTCCGGCAGGTCCGCCGATAGGAGGTCCCGTCATTAAATATACCTGAGAAAATACCTGAAAAGTAGTAATGGTTGTCATCATTAACACATAATAAGTAGTCGGAGAAATAAGAGGTAAAGTTAATTTAAAAAATTGCTTTACTTTGTTTGCTCCGTCAATTTCAGCAGCCTCGTAATAACTGGTAGGAATACTTTGCAGTCCTGCTAAATAGATGATAGTATTGTAGCCAATGCTTCTCCAGACAGTAACAATTATAATAGCAAACAAAGCAAGTGAAGGTCCTCCTAGATATGTAGGTATTGAAATGCCAAAACTCTGAAAAAATAAGGTAAATATACCTGAACTTTCATTTAGCCACTTTAATGGTACAAACCCAAACACTTGCAAAAAAGCATTAGCAAGACCTGTTTGTTCATTAAAAATAATCTTCCAAACTATTGATAGTGCCACCAATGATGTTACAAAAGGCACAAAATAAACTAATCTGAAAAAACTCTTTAATTTCTTTATCTGATTTAAAAACACAGCAAAAAAAAGTGAGAATGAAATTGTTAAAGGGACAACAAAAATTACCAAATAAAAAGTATTAAGCATGGATTTCCAAAAGTCACTGTCAGTAATTAACATTACATAGTTGTCAAAACCTACAAATTTCCCGATACCTGTTATGTTCCACTCAAAGAAACTGATTATGAAAGATAACAGAATAGGTACAAATCTAAACAATATAATAATTGTAACTGCCGGCAAGACATATATCCAAGGCGATAACTTTTTAAACATCTCCACTCCCTATATCTATTACTTGGTATCATTTTGCTTATTGGCTATTGGTTGTCAATATAATTTTTTAAAAATCACATATATCCACGAGTTTTATACATTTTTACGAGAAAATACTTTTATTTCACTTATGAATATTTTTAAATAATATCTTCTAGTTCGGCATTTTTTTGTATGCTATTAATAGTAACAATCGTCAATAAACTTTATAGACTCTTGCTTTTTGTAGCCCGGTACATGATAAACTTTGTAAAAATTGTATAGTGCAAATAGATTTATCATTCAACAGTTTTAGAAGCTTTCTAAAAAAAAATGAAGTAGGGACGAATCTTCAGAGGCTGTCTCAAAATTACTGTTGTGCAAACACCCTTGTTTGCACCTAAAAGCATAAGTAATTTATATTCAGCAATTTAGAAGACAACAAGCAAGGGTGATTGTTGAACAATTCTGCATTTTGAGACAGCCTCTTCAAGCAGATGTCATGAACAAAGTGTAACTATGTTAATACTGAGCGTAGCTTGCGGAGAAAGAACCACCTCATTATTGAACATAAGGTCAAGTCCTAAAAATTTGGTTTACATTAGTTAATCTTAGACAGACTTTGAAATGATTCAATCTTGATACCAATGAAATTGCAAGAAATAAGTCATTAAAACAAATTTAATATTATTCAACAGCATCAACCAATTTTTTTATTGACAATAACATATAGTATATTTTAAATGTATAAATAATGGATTTTAAATAACTAATTAATATATAAAAATAGTTAATATTTAAGGAGATATTATGGCAAAAGATCTAAACGGAAATTTTGAAGCACAGCTTTTTAAAGCAGCAGATAAACTTCGTAAAAATATTGATGCAGCAGAATACAAGAATGTAGCTCTTGGATTAGTATTTTTAAAATATATTTCGGAATCATTTCAAGAACTTTATGATAAACTTGGTCAGGATGAATATTGCGATCCTGAAGATAGAGACGAATATAAAGCTGAAAATATCTTCTTTGTGCCTGAGCAAGCCAGATGGAGAAATTTACAAGCGAAAGCAAAGTTGCCAACCATAGGACAAGAACTTGACGATGCTATGGAAGTAATAGAAAAAGAAAATTCAGAACTTCGGAATGTACTTCCAAAAGTATTTGGAAAGCCAAATTTAGATAAAACTTCACTTGGACAACTTATAGATTTGATATCAAATACAGAACTCAAAGCAACAAGCGAAAACTCGAAAGATCTTTTTGGTCGTGTATATGAATATTTCCTGGGTGAATTTGC
>CAZJNG010000373.1:0-3096 GCA_964547265.1 uncultured Candidatus Cloacimonadota bacterium
GAGTCTTTTTATCTTTAATATACCCGGAATAATTTTCAATTATAAAATCAAGCATTTTCTCCAGATTGGTTTTATCTGCTTTTAATTCTAAAATTTCCATTTTGCACAACCTTTTTGTGGAACATAGCATAAGTCAGGTTCAGTTATCTTTTTCATTTGGCTTTTAAGAGTACAATTGACCTTGGTCCGACAAGAACTTCATCCTGATTATGACAGTATTTTTCAGCTCCGTCTTCCCAAAAATCTTCTAAAGGGTTCATGTCTGTGTTTGCTACAATATGCCATTTAAAGTTTGGAGGTAGTTTTGGTAGTTCAAAACCATGCATTTCCCAGTGCATATTCAATGCAACATAAATGAACTCGTCCTTTGTGTTTGCTTCATCACTACCGCAAAACATAACTCCTAAACAATGACTGTCTTTTGAATAATCTACACTCCACGCTTTTTGCCCATGAAAAGATAATGACGGATATCCATTACTGACATTATGAAACTCAAAATTACTTTCTGACTTTAAAACAGGATGTCTTTTTCTGAAAGCAATTATCTTTTTGAAGTAGTTAAATAATTCTGTATTTTCTTGTAAGTTATCCCAGTTTAACCAAGAAATTTCGTTGTCCTGACAATAGGCATTATTATTGCCAAACTGAGTTTTACCCATTTCATCACCTGCTAAAATCATTGGTATGCCATAACTTATCATAAGAAGCGTAACAGCATTTTTAATTTGCTTAAACCTAAGCTTTTTAATATCAGGATTATCTGAATAACCTTCATAACCGGAATTCCAGCTATAATTGTCATTTCCACCATCCTGATTATTTTCTCCGTTTGCTTCATTATGCTTATTGTTATATGAAACCAAATCCATTAAACCAAAACCGTCATGACAGGTAATAAAATTAATAGAAGCCCTTGAACCTCGATTTAACTTCTTATATAAATCAGGTGAACCTGAAATTCTGTTTTGCACTATCCCCAGCATATCCTCATCACCTTTTAAAAATCTTCTGATATCATCACGATATTTACCATTCCATTCTGCCCATCTGCCCCAGGAAGGAAAAGAACCAACCTGATACAAACCTCCTGCATCCCATGCTTCAGCCACAAGTTTACATTTACCAAGAATTGGGTCAAAGGCTAAGGCTTCCAGTAAAGGAGGGTTTGACATCGGTGTACCATTTTGATCTCTTCCTAAGATTGCAGCAAGATCAAATCTAAAACCGTCAATATGATACTCTGCAGCCCAATACCTTAAACAATCAAGAATCATACTCCGAACAATAGGATTATTACAATTTAAGGTATTTCCACAACCACTGAAATTAAAGTAATATCCTTCAGGGGTGAGCATATAATAAGTTTTGTTATCAATACCTCTGAAAGATATATATGGACCGTTTTCATTACCTTCGGCAGTATGATTGAAAACCACATCTAAAAGGACTTCAATATCATTTTTATGTAGTTCTCTAATCAATGTTTTTAACTCGTCAAACTCCATTCCAAATTTACCGGTCGCAGCAAAACCTGCCTTAGGAGCAAAGAATCCTACAGTTCCGTATCCCCAATAATTATATAGTTTCTCGCCTGTGAATTCAGATATCCTATAGTTTTCAAACTCGTCAAATTCATTTATAGGGAGAAGTTCTACACAGTTAATCCCCAAATCTTTAAGATAAGGAATTTTTTCTTTTACCGCTGCAAATGTACCCCGATACTTAACTCCCGATGAAGGATGTTTAGAAAAACCTCTTATATGCATTTCGTAGATAATCAGGTCTGTTGCCGGAGTTTCCAGAGGAACATCCCCCTGCCAGTCAAAATCATCAAAGATTATCCTGCCTCTGTGCTGAAAACCGTCATTCCAGTCAGGGTCTTTACCCCATATTTCTCTTCCTCCAATAGCTTTTGCATAAGGGTCTAAAAGTATCTTACTTTTGTCAAACCAGTGACCTTCTTCAAAATTATTAGGTCCGTCCATCTTATAACCATATTCAATGCCTTCATAATCCAAATCAAAAACAACCATTGCAAATACATTTCCAATCCTAAATTCCCTAAAAAAGGGGATAACAGCAAATGGTTCTTTGGCATGCTTTTTGTACAAAACAAGTTCACAATCCGTAGCAAATCTGGAAAAAACAGAAAAGTTAACTCCCGAAGGTACAATCGTTGCACCAAATGGCAGAGGTTTACCGGGTCTTAGCTTAAATCCCTGATACTCATGAGTCGGATAGGTGTCCACTCTTATCATATTTACACCTCTTTTTTTATTGCCTCTACAGCCTCTTCAAGATTTTCATAGTTGTTAAACATATTGTCAAAACCTGTCATTTCCATGACATCTTTTACTTCTTCAATCAAGCCGCAAGTTACTGCATGACCGTCATTTAACTTTAACTTCTTGGCAGTAATCAGCAAAACCCTAAGCCCTGCACTTGAGATATAATCGCATTGACTCATTTCGAAAACCAAACGACTGTTTTTTATGAGAAGTGCAGAAATCTCTTTTTCTGCTTTTTCTGAGTTTATACCGTTAAGCTGACCTATTATCTCAACAATTTTTATATCTTCATTATTTATAACTTTGATTTCCATAATATACTCCTTTATCGATAGTTAAATTACTCTCAGGCAGGCGAGATAATAACCTTGATTTTCGGTCTGTGACTGACTTTTGGTATTTTGACAGTTAATAATTTAGTATCAAAATCAGAATATTCTTGTCCATCTACCCAAACACCTGATATTTTTATTGAACCTTTAGGCAGCATATCAGGAGCAACATATAATATATTGTCTTTAAAAGCATTTGGTAATGGTTTAAAGTTCATCTCCAAAACCTGTTTCGTGTTTAAAAGATTGGTATAAACTGCTGAAAGATAAGCTAATTCCAGTGAATGATATCCACTCATAGAATGACTACCCTTGTCTCTTTCAGTTCCTAAAAGATATGGTAATCCATTGTTAAGCACATTAAAATAAACTGCACCATCGTCATAATCAAGAAAGAATGTGTTGTAAAAGGCTGTTGATTCACGAGCATATTTAAGGTATTCATTATTTTTTAATATCCCTGCCAGTATCTG
>CAZJNG010000374.1:0-3090 GCA_964547265.1 uncultured Candidatus Cloacimonadota bacterium
ATTATGCTAAATCTTTAAAACCTTCTAAACGCGGAGAACTAGAAATAACAGATTTAAACAGGATTTATTTAGAAAAAGGCATGTTAAATGTTCAGCTTCTTGACAGAGGTTATGCCTGGTTAGATACCGGCACATTTGATTCTTTGGCTGATGCTACATTATTCATTAAAGCAATCGAAGACAGGCAAGGACTAAAGATAGGATGTATAGAAGAAATCGCCTGGAGAATGGGTTTTATTGATAAATTACAATTACACTCATTGGCTCAAGAACTTCTCAAGAGCGGATATGGTCAGTATTTACTCGATTTAGTGAAAGAGAGGTAATTATGTTTACATTTCATCCAATGAATATGGAGGGCTTATATCTTATTATGCCAAAGGTTTATTCTGATGAACGAGGGTTTTTTATGGAAACATACAAAAAATCAGAATTTACTAAAGCAGGGATTACACAGGAATTTTTACAGGATAATCATTCTCGTTCGCAAAGAGGTGTTTTGAGAGGATTGCATTATCAAAGCGGTGAATATGCTCAAGGTAAATTAGTCAGATGTGTCAAAGGTCAAATCTTTGATGTAGCTGTAGATATCAGGGAAAATTCACCTACTTTTGGTCACTGGTATGGTATTATTCTATCAGAAGATAATTTCTATATGCTCTATATCCCGGAGGGTTTTGCTCATGGATTTTTTACTATTTCTGAAGAGGCTGAAACAGTCTATAAAACAACCTTCGAATATAATGCGCAAGCTGATAAAGGTATCATCTGGAATGACCCTGATATTAATATTTTCTGGCCTTCTTTTAACCCTAAACTCTCACCTAAAGACATGCAACATCCACTTTTAAAAGACATTAAAAAATAATAGAGGTATTTATGACACAAAGACAATTTAATAATATTTTAGTAACAGGCGGTTCCGGATTTATCGGGGCTAATTTTATACTTTATCTTTTCAAACAAGGGTTTAAAGGAAACATAATTAATATCGATAAACTCACTTATGCCGGTAATCCCGAAAACTTAAAAGATATTGAAAACAAAGATAATTACTTCTTCTATCAGGCAGATATTTGTGATTATGAGAAATGCGAAGAGATAATCCTTAAACATAATATTGATTGTGTTGTCCATTTCGCTGCTGAATCACATGTTGACAGGTCTATTCACGGTCCAAAAGATTTTATTTATACTAATATAATAGGTACTTTTAATCTGCTTGAAATATGTAAAAAATTCTGGGCTGATAAAGATAATGTACTTTTCCATCATATTTCAACTGACGAAGTCTATGGAAGTTTAGGTGATAGCGGATACTTCTTTGAAGATACACCTTATGACCCTCGTAGTCCTTATTCTGCTTCAAAAGCATCATCTGACCATTTGGTTTCTGCATATTTCCATACATATAAGCTGCCTGTCACAATTTCAAACTGTACCAATAACTATGGTTCATATCAGTTTCCTGAGAAATTAATACCCTTGATGATTTTCAACCTACAAGAAGGCAAGAATTTACCTGTCTATGGTGACGGCAAAAATATTAGAGACTGGCTTTTCGTAGAAGACCATTGCTCAGGAATTTATTCCATTATCCTCTCAGGTAAAATTGGCGAAACATATAATATTGGTGGCGAAAACGAATGGGAAAATATTACTTTGGTTCATAAAATGTGTAGTATAATGGATGAGATATTCCCGAATGATGCTCCGCATGATAAGTTGATTACCTTTGTAAAAGACAGGCCTGGTCACGACAGAAGATATGCAATCAACTGTGATAAAATAAAAAATGAACTTGGCTGGACTCAATCAGTTGACTTTGAAACAGGCTTAAGAAAGACTATCAACTGGTATCTGGATAATACTGAATGGGTAAATAATGTTAAATCAGGTAATTATAAAACCTGGCTACAAAAAAATTATGATAAAAGATAATTTTTCTTGACATTTAAAAGTCAATATATTAGAATTTGTTAAAACGAATAAAGGAGTGTGTTATGAAACCTAGAATTATGGCAATCTCAATTAAAAAGAGAAACGAAGAAGCTGTAGGAGTTCAATCAGTCTTAACAGAATTTGGGTGCTATATCCAAACAAGATTAGGACTTCACGACACCTATGAAGGTTGTGCCAGCAACGGAATTATTATTTTACAATTAAGATGTGACGAAGAAACCGCTAATAATCTAACAAATAAACTTGAAGCTATTGACGGTGTAAGCGTCAGCTTAATGGACTTAAAAATGTAATAAATTTTTAGCAGGGGTTTAACTATCCCTGCTTATTTATTCATTTTTTGCATTATGATAAATATTTATCTAAACTCTTGTTCTATTCTTCCGATATTAATAAAGATGAATAATATTTAAGGAATGAACGATGATAAAGAAAAATGATTATACAAAATCTTGGTTGAATATTTTTTCAATCCTAAATTTCTTTATCTCATTTTATATCTCTTATTTTAGTTCATCATCTGCTATAGCTTCGGCTTTTATCAGAGCAACTACTGTTTTAATTATTGCAAATGTAGTTGGAAGATTTTTGATTTTCCTCTGGCATTTATCATTACCAAAGGATGAATGGCTGCTACTTGTTCATGGTAAACCTGCAGTGGAAAGAAGGTCTAAGATAAATAATTCTACTGATAGTCTGGAAACAGGATAGAGAAATATTCAGCCTGTTTCAAAATGTCAAACAAACCTTTGTAGTTGGAACCGAGACGGCTCGTCAGGGCGTGTCATTCTGAACTTGCGAAGAATGACAAGATCTGAAGAGCCGTCAGATATTCATTTTGCAGACTTTTTTACATTATTAGACATCCTATATAGATGCTGTCCTAAATGCAGAATTGTTCAACAAGCACCCTTGCTTGTTGCTTTCTAACATATTTATTGAAAATGATTTATGATTTTAAGTGCAAACAAGGATGTTTGCACAACAGTAATTATTAGACATCTTATATAGAGCCTGTCCTAAATGCAGAATTGTTCAACAAGCACCCTTGCTTGTTGCTTTCTAACATATTTATTGAAAATGATTTATGATTTTAAGTGCAAACAAGGATGTTTGCACAACAGTAAT
>CAZJNG010000375.1:0-3089 GCA_964547265.1 uncultured Candidatus Cloacimonadota bacterium
GCAGTTTACCTACCGGAATATACTTTGCAAATTGATATACTGCCTGTTAATGCAGGAACTGCTACCGGGCAGGGGGTATATTTAGAAGGAGATCAAGTTTTAGTGGAATGTCAGGTCAATGATGGGTATATATTTCAAAACTGGACATCAAACAATCAAATTATTAGTGAAGAAATATCTTTTATCTACTCAATGCCTGCAAATGATATTGTATTACAAGCTAATTTTTTAACACAATATCAACTGGATTTAGATGTAAATCCTGTCAATACAGGCATTGTTAACGGAGCAGGAGTTTATCATGAAGGTCAAACAGTAGAAATATCTGCTACTCCTGCAGAACATTATTATTTCTCTAACTGGACACTGAATAATCAGATAATCAGCAGTGATTCCGTTTATACCTTTGCTATGCCTGCAAATGATTTATTTGTAACTGCAAATTTCGCTACTGACAAACATTATCTAAGCCTTAATATCTTACCTGAAAACAGTGGTAATGTAAGCGGAGAAGGTTTCTATTACCCGGATGAAACTGTAACCGTTAGTGCTATAGCAAACGATAATTTTAGATTTAAAAACTGGAAACTCTTAGGATTTGAAGTAAGTACAGACAGTATATATAGTTTTAATATGCCGGAAAGTAATATTACTTTATCAGCAACATTTGCACCAACTTATGAGATTTTTATTCAGATTGAGCCTGAGAATGGGGGATATGTAACAGGAAATGCTCACTATGAAGCAAACGAAATTGTAAACCTTACAGCTCAAGCTAATGATACTTATTATTTTTTAGGATGGTATGACCAGGAAAATAACCTGCTTAATTCTTCAGAAGAATATTCGCTTGTAATGCCTGCTCATAACCTGATAATTATTGCAAAATTTTCTGAATTACCAACTTTTAATCCGCCTCAAAACCTGATTTCTGAAAGCGGTCAATACTATACTTACCTTTTATGGGATACACCTCAAATTAATCCGAATGAGATACTTAGTCATTATAATATTTATAAAGATGCTAACCTGATAGCTCAGATTGATAAACTCTATTTTACAGATTTTGAAGTTTTTAATGGTCAGGAATATACTTATTTTGTTACAGCTGTTTATTCTTCCCCTGAAGGCGAATCTATGCCTTCTAATAATATATCTGCAATCCCTGAAGGACTTATCATTAATCCTCGAAACTTAGAAGCTTCTTGTTTTGAAAACAATGTAGCCCTGCAATGGGATGCACCTTACCTTAATAATCAATGGATTAGTCAGACTAATGATGATTCATTCAATAATTCATTAGGCTTAGATATCACAGAAACTTATTCTGTAGCTCACAGATACACTTCTGAACAATTAATCAACTTAGGTGTTGCAGGTACTCTACTTAGAAAAGTTAAAATTATGACAAATTCTTTAAATGCTGCTTATGCACTTCAAGTATGGATAAATGGTAGTGATAACCCTCTAAATGCCGGAGACCTTATCTATCAGCAATACTTAGGCAATTTACCTGTACAAGAATGGCATGAAATTAGTATTGACCAACCAATAATAATACCTCTAAATCAAGAAATGTGGATAGGCTATCAAATATTTACCTCACAAGGTGAACCAGTTGCTTATGATAACGGTCCCGCAAATGAAGAATACGGTAATCTTATACTCATTAATGATGAATGGTTTACTGCAACCTCTCTTTCTCCTACAATGAATTTTAACTGGTTGATAAAAGCTTATACGGACTTACCGGTAGAAATTTATGCTTGTCAAAGAGATAAAAATGCTTTTCTGCAAATTGATGATTCATCACATTTGAAACAATCAAAAGAATACTCACAAAATAGACAAATCCTCTCTTATAATATTTATAGAAATAATGAGTTAATTCATAATAACTCCAATAACCAAACTAATTTTACTGACCAAAATATAGAACAGGGACTGTATCAATACTCTGTCTCTGCTCTTTATTATAACGGAGAATCTGATACTATAAGCGTTTTTGTTGACCTTACTAACTTGAATGATAACACTCTGCCTGTCTTTATAACTGCTTTAAAAGGTAATTACCCCAATCCATTTAACCCGGAAACAAAGATAGTTTTTTCTTTGAGTAAAAAAGATAAAGTTAGTCTTGAAATCTTCAATATAAAAGGTCAAAAATTATTGACTTTACTAGATAAGGATATGGATTCAGGAACTCATGAAGTACTCTGGAACGGTAAAGACTATAAAGGTAAAGCACTTAATAGCGGAGTGTATTTCTATCGATTAAAAAGTGGTAAATTTGTACAGACAAAAAAGATGCTCTTGCTTAAGTAATTCATTGCAAACGCGGATTTTATTCTTTTTTTTAACGCGGATTTCACTGATTACGCGGATTTTATTCTTTTTTTAACGCGGATTTTATTCTTTTTTTTTAACACGGATTTCACTGATTACACGGATTTTATTCTTTTCTTTTTAACGCAGATTAGCCGTTGAAGCCGTCAGGGGTTCCGGTTTTTAACAGGCTCTAAAGCATATAGTTATGAGATATATAAATGATTAATATGGTTTTTTTTATAAATATTCACATTAAAGCTCATATAAAAATAATGAAACACAGCTATGTTTTAACTTAAGAAAGTCGTATAAATAATTATTAGACAATCACATATTATAAGAGACAATTAAGAGACCTCCAAGAGGGAAAAGCATCTTGGAGGTCACTTAAAGGTTAGATGTATTAAGGTATTGATATTTAAGTTGATAGTAATAGTATCTACATTTTATTTTTATCTTAACACTGATTATTTTTTATCTTAACACTGATTACACAGATTTCGCGGATTAGGAGTCTTTATTTTAACACAGATTACGCAGATTTCGCGGATTAAAAAAAACTTAAGATAAAATACAAAAATCTTAATAAATCCGTGTAATCCGATAAATCCGCGTTAAAAAATAAAAAAAGAAAAGATAATCCGCGTTAAAGAAAAAGATTATTTTAACACTGATTACACAGATTTCGCGGACTTGTCTTAAGAGGCTGTCTCAAAATGTAGAATTGTTCAACAAGCACCCTTGCTTGTTGCTTCTTAACC
>CAZJNG010000376.1:0-3049 GCA_964547265.1 uncultured Candidatus Cloacimonadota bacterium
TGCTTGTTGCAAAGAATGCAAACAACAAATGTTCAACAAGCACCCCTGCTTGTTGCAAAGAATGCAAACAAGGGTGTTTGCACAACAAAACAAAGTGCAAGCAAGGGTGCTTGCACAACAATTCAAGGGTGCTTGCACAACAAATCAAACTGCAAGCAGGGGTGCTTGCACAACAATTCAGGGATGTTCGCACAACAGATCAAAAGAAATCATCTTCTTCATATTTTGGTTTTGCTATAAGAATCTTTAAAAATTCCCATTCATTTATAATTTCAGAGCTAGTTTTTTCTGAGTCGTTTATATTTTTGTCATTTAAATCATCTTCTAATTTTTTGGCTAAAAAGGCAAGTTTGTTAAAGCATAAGTTTAGTGAACTACCTTTTATAGAGTGAGCCAGCTTTATCCATTCTTCGTAATTGCGTCTATCTATGGCTTTTTTAAGAGATTCAATTTCAAGAGAGAAATGAATCAATGCTTTGTCGAGTAATTCTTTAAGTACCGGATAATTGTTATTAATCCTTTGCAAAATCTTATCTTCATTAAAATGGATTTCAGAGTGTTGATGTTTATCATTTTTTAGTATTTGATTATCTCTAGCAGAAATACATAAATATTTTTCTAGAATTTGTTTTATTTCATCAAATTCTATAGGTTTAGCCAAAAAATCATCCATACCGGATTTTATACAATCATCTTGTTCATTTTTCATTACACCGGCTGACAGAGCAATTATTGGAGTATGAACAAAATGTGTCATCTCGTATTCGCGTATGAGTTTTGTTGCAGTAATTCCATCCATTTCGGGCATTTGCACATCCATAAAGATAATATCCGGTTTATTTTTTTGTATCAGGCTAAAAGCAATCTTGCCATTTCTAGCTTCTACTACTTCAGCATCAGCTATTATCCCTTTTATTAAAGTTTTGACTAAAAGCATATTCATATCAACATCTTCCGCCACAAGAATTAAAGGATTCTTCATAAACTGTGTTTTACATTCATTTCTATAATTTCCTTCTGTCAAAGATTTATTATCTTGAGGGTTTAGTTCTAAAATGCAATCAAACAGTTCTGTAAGCTTCACCGGTTTAGTTAGGAGTTTATGCACTTGATAAGCTCTGCATACTTCAGAGAGTGCAACTTCGTCAGTAGAATTATGTAAAAGGATTATTGGTAAGTACTCTGCTGTTAATTTCAATTCATGTCTAATCTTTTTTATAGTGTCTAAACCATCAAAATAAGGTATTTCGTAATCAATAATTAATAAATCGAGCGACAATTGTTTTTGCAGAAGACTTAAAGCATTGAGGCCATTATCAGAAGTTTTACATTCAACACCTAAATCTGTGAAAACTTTTTTAAGTATTTCAAGATTAGTTTTGTTATCTTCAACAATCATAATATTTTGTATATGATTAAAATCTTTTTTACTAAAGCTTATCTCTTTTTCATAGTCTGTTTTTAGTGTAAAATAAAACTCAGAACCAACATTTGGAGTACTATCTAATTTTATTATGCTTCCCATCAGCTTTGCCAACATATTAGAAATAATCAAGCCTAGCCCGGTTCCTCCAAATCTCCTGGTAATGGTGGTATCTGCTTGAGAAAATGCTTGAAATAAATTCTTTTGTTGTTCTTCTGTAATGCCTATGCCTGTATCCTTGACAGAGAAAGACAATTTGACTTCACTATCATTAAAGTATTCAACTGTAACCTTAAAGATTATTTCACCTGAAGCGGTAAACTTTATTGCATTACCTAAGAGATTAACAAATATTTGCTTTAATCTAACAGGGTCAACTGTAGCATATTTAGGTAAATTTACAGGATAATCAACAATAAAGTCCAACTTTTTTTGTACAGCCTGATATTTTACAATATCTACAGTTTGTTCTATCAGCTCAAACAAATTTGTTTTAATGGGTTCTAATGTTAGTTTTCCTGCCTCAATTTTTGAAAAATCAAGTATGTCGTTTATGATACAAAGCAGGGATTGAGCTGCTATTGAAATATTTTTTGTATATTGAATCTGGGTATTATCAAGATTTGTTTTGCTCAGCAACTCTGCAAAACCAAGTACTCCATTTAGAGGAGTTCTAATCTCATGGCTCATATTAGCAAGAAATTCACTTTTTGTTTTACTGGCAAGTTCGGCATGTAAAGCCATTTCGTTTGCTCTGAGAGTTACTTCTTCAAGATTTTTATTAGTTATTATTCTTTCTGTAATATCTCTGCCAAAGGCATAAATTACATCACCGCTAGGATGTGCACGCCATTCGATAAATTTTTCATGTCCATCTTTAGATAGATATCGATTTACAAAATTTATTATTTCTTTATTATCAGATAATTGTTTCATTGCATTGAGTGTTGAGTTTAAATCTTGAGGATGAATCAGTTCTAAGAATTTTCTACCTTTAAGTTCATTTAAATCATATCCTAGAACTTCTCTCCATGCCGAATTAATTTTAAGAAGATTAGTATCATAATCAGCTACTAATAAGAGATCAAGGTTGATATTAAAAAATCTTTCAAGATCTCTTGTATGCTCTTTTTCTTTTGTAATATCAATAAAAATAGCTGAAAAATAGTATTTCTCATTAGAAAAAACTTGTATTTTAAACCATTTTTTAAGTTTTTCAGAGAAATACTCAAGCTCTTTCAAACCACCACTCAAAGCAATTTTACCATAAGTATGTATAGTGTTGAATGTATAAGTTTCAATATTAGGCAATACATCAGTAACTCTTTTATTGATGACATTTTCAGATTTTAGGCCTGTTATGTGTTCAAAAGCTTCATTGACTTCAATAAAAATATAGTTGTTTGGTTTCTGATTTTCATCAAGTTCTATTTTATGATATGCAAAAGCAAATGGAGCTTTATCTAATATTGATTTATAATCATGGCACATATAATTAAACCTCTTTTTCATATTCAATCTATATTATTATAAGCAAGCAAGATTGTCAACATTTTTTTTGTCTTTATTATAAAATCTTCTATATTATTAATAAACAATTATAAGGATAAATGATGAGTTTAAAGA
>CAZJNG010000377.1:0-3049 GCA_964547265.1 uncultured Candidatus Cloacimonadota bacterium
TTCAATAGAGAATGCATATTGAATTGGATCAACAAGTCTAAGTTGTCTTTTTCTCATTGCAGCAAGTTCACGAGCAAGTGCAGCTTCACGTTCAGCAATAATATCTTTTTCAGCACTTTCGTTAGCAAAAATAAGATCTATTCCTGCTCCACTATCTACAATCTTTTGATTGACTCTTTCTGCAATATCAGCATCTTTTGAAACTAGCACACTTGGTCTACATAAATCATGTCTTTCAGTCATCCAAAGAAAGTCAAGTAATAATAAGTCTTTCTTTCCAGGAGCGATGCGTAATCCACGACCGACCATTTGTTGATATAAACTTCTTACCTTTGTAGGACGAAGGACAATAATGCAATCCACTGATGGACAATCCCATCCCTCTGTAAGTAACATACTGTTACATAGAACGTCATACTCACCAGCTTCAAAGTCAGCTAGGATTTGGTCTCTATCCTTGCTATTGCCATTGACCTCTACCGCTCTCATTCCATAAAGATTCAACAAGTCACAGAACTTTTGACTAGTTTTAACAAGCGGTAAGAACACGACTGTTTTTCTATCCTTACAGTACTTAAGCATTTCTAGTGCTATTTGATTTAAATATGGTTCAAGGGCACTACCAATTTGACCTGCATTATAGTCACCTTGTGTAATTGAAACATCATGAATATCAAGTTGAAGTGGTATCATTTGTGCTTTAATTGGTGATAACCACCCATCTTTTATTCCTTGTGCCATTGTGTATTCATATGCCTTTGAATCGAAAAATTGTCCTAGATTCTTTTGATCGCCACGATCAGGTGTTGCAGTAATACCAAGAACTCTAGCTTCATTAAAATGATTGAGAATTGTCATATATGAATCAGCTAAAATATGATGGCATTCGTCAACGATAATCATGTCGAAATAGTCTTTTGGAAATTTACTAAGTCTTGATTCTCGACAAAGAGTTTGTATGGACCCCACAACGACTTTGTTATCTTTTCCAATTGATGTTTCTTCCGCTTTTTCAATTGCACATTCAATACCTGTAAAACTTTTAATTCTGTCATAGGCTTGATTAATTAATTCATTTCGATGTGCTAAAAATAGCACTCTTTTAGATGAATCAATTAAGTCTTGGATTAATCCAGCTGCGATGATTGTTTTACCAGAAGCTGTAGGGAGCACCCCCAAAGTTCGAGAGTGCTCTTCTTCAAACCATTCATGCTTAATAGCATCAATGCATTCTTGTTGATATGGTCTTAACATATAACCACCTCTTAGAACGGTAAATCATCATCTGAGATTTCAATTTGGCTGTCTAATCCTTGTTCTTTGAAGAATTCTTCATCGTAATCGATAAACTTTTCAATATCGTTTATGATTCTTTCTTCACCATTTTGATTAGTGTAAGTACGAGGTTTAAAGTGAGCTTTGCCTACAGCACCTAGCACCTTATTCCAATCCATGACAAGTTTTTCACCATGCTTCTTTTGCCCGATAGATCTAAAGAAGGCACATAATTTCCATTCAAGTGTTCGATATAAGATAAGGTCTACTTTTGCGATTGCTACGCCTTTTTCAGTAGGAACTTCAACTGTAATGATTGCTTTATTACATGGCGGAATTTTAGCTGATCCTAAATATCTTCCACGTTCAAACTTGATTACTCTAAATAAGTAATCTCCTTCTTCAAGAGTGACAAACTCCTGACCTTCGTTTGAAATTTCATCATTCCAATCGATTAAATTGTTTTTATTTTCTTCCATGATTATTTATCTCCTTCTTTATTCTTATTGATTGTGTCTACGATTTTTTTCCAGTTAGGGAATATCCATCGATTTATGAAATCTTCTGAAAAGTCATCAATTTTTGTATTCTCTGGATAATGTCCACGTTCAATAACGACTTGTTCTAAATCGTCTGCTCTAACATTTGACTCTTCCATCAACTTTTGTAATTTTGTATGATTGGTTGACTTATCTTTTGAAGAGTCATCTTCTGCTTTTTTTTGAACATCTACCCTACCACTGAATAGATGAGCAATAGGTTTATAGCTAAGTTCTAATTCCTCGGGTAAATTGAATCTATTTTTAGCATCCCAACAAGCATGATGAGTGGTGTACATTACACGTTTTCCACCTTGGGCTTTTTTAGTATTGTTTTCTGTTGTAACCACATAGGTCTTGTAATTGCAGAAAAGTAAAATATCACACCATTCCTTGAAGAGAGGTCCTACTTGTCTAGTGAGTTTTAACTCCCATCTATCGAAAGCCCCGGCTTCCTCCGGTAATTCATACTTTCTTGGTTTACCGTGTGCGATTACTGCTACATGAATACCTGCATCGATTACCTTGTTTAATTGTTCAAATAAACGATTTACTTCATCCTGTAAGATGGTATATCCACGCCCGTAACCCCAATCTTCAATATTTGCTTTTCTAAATTTTTGGCATAAGTAATCGATACAGAAACTTTCAGCTTTATCTAACGTATCAATCACCAATGTTTTACATATGGATGGATTATCAATGACAGATTTGACAATAGCGATTAAATTTTCCCAACTTGATGTTTTGATTCTTCTACAATTTATTCGTGCACTACCATTTTCAGTGTCAATGAATAATGGATCTGGCAGTTCGTTTGCTAGACTTGTTTTGCCAATGCCTTCAGCACCATAAATACCTAACTTGATAGGTAGTTTTTCTTCCCCTTGAATAATTTCAAATGCGAAACTCATATATCTTTATCCTCCTTATATTTTTCTATGTTTACTTCTTCTCGCTCATCATCTAAAGATGCAACTGAGATAGAACTTTTAGCGATTGTTATGTAATCACCAAGTAATTCATTTAACTTGGGTTTACCTAACTGTTTTTGAATTTCTGTAATTCCTAATAACTTAGGTTTGCTATAAGCTTCATAACCGTTATCTTCAAGTATCTTTGCGACACTATCGTTGTCAGCAAATGATCGAGTCACTCTTGAATAAACTAGTTTATGCTTTTTGTATTTATGGCCATCAAGTAATCTTTTCAACGCATACGCCTTTATATCTTCA
>CAZJNG010000378.1:0-3047 GCA_964547265.1 uncultured Candidatus Cloacimonadota bacterium
ATTGATTTTCCCAGGTCGTGTAGTTTTATGAGCTGTTCTAATATTTGTTTTATGCCAGGCAAGTCTAATCCGTTAAAAGGTTCATCAAGTATTATGTATTCCGGTTGCATGGCCAGGATGCCTGCTATTGCCAATCTTTTCTTTTCGCCTCCTGATAGTTGAGTGGGAACTCTTTCATTATAGGATTCTAAACCTACAAGTTTTAGGTTTTCTGTAACTATTTTATCAATACTATTTCTATTGTGTCTAAGGTTTTCTAATCCAAATGCGATATCATCATATACAGTTTGTCCGACTATTTGAGTATCTGAATCCTGAAAAACAATACCGACTTTTGTACGAATGTTTGGTATGTGTTTTTCAAGATTGACTCCATTATATAGAATTTTACCTTTAGAAGGAGTATATAATCCGTTTAATAGCAAGCTGAGAACTGTTTTGCCTGAGCCGTTTTCACCTGTCAGGACGATGAATTCTCCCTTGTTTAGTTTAAGATTGATGTCTTTTAAAGAGGTACATCCATTTTGAAAAGTATGGCTGACATTTAGTAATTCAATCATTTATGCTATTTGCAAGGTACTTTCTGATGTATTTTATACAGTATAAAGCTAAAGATATTTTCACCAAGTCCCCTAAAATGAAAACCCAATAAATATTATAAATATTTTGCCATCCTTCAGGAAATTTAACAGCTAGCCAAAAAATCCCAAGAATATGAATTGCTAATGCTCCAGATAATAAGGCAATAGTATCTTTAAATATAGTTTTTTTATTGCCGGAAATGAAGGCAATAATGTATGCGGCAACAATATAACCTATTAAATATCCACCGGTTGGTCCATATATGTGATGAAGTCCTCCTACAGCTCCTGAAAATACCGGTAACCCTACTGCACCTAAAAGAATATATATGAATAAACTTAAAAATGCCCATTCTTTTTCTAAGATTAAACTCGCTAAAAAAATAAAAAAATTAGCAAATACTATTGGAACAATCCCCGTGGGAATGCTAATATAGGATCCAATAATTATTAGTCCTGTAAACAAAGAGCTATAAATCATTAATTTAACTTCATTTTTTTTTGATTTCATTAGAACCTCCCAAAATATTTTAAGTAAAAATATAATTTTCTACAATTAAAGTCAAGAAAAAAAGTAAAAACCCATATAAAATTTATAATATAATCAAAACGCGTAATCAAAAGAATTAAATAATGCTCTGATTTTAGGAATAAGACAATGCTTTTTGTAATGTATTGATATTCTACAGCATTACTACAATCAAGAAACAGCCGACCTCCAAGAGGGAATTCCCTCTTGGAGGTCCCTTGAAAATCACTTATACTTATGCTTTATCAAACTCATCTTAGTCATGAATGTTAATCTATTGTTTTTCAAATATTTATGGCAGATAAAAACAAAAAAACCGGAAACCTGACTAATAGTCAGATTGCCGGTATTGATTTTTATAATTCTTTTAAGATTCTTTTAGTGTATCCATTAAAGCATAATAATCAGGGATAAGTTTTTTATCTTGTTGCTTAGCAAGAGAATTATTAAGTATTTCTTGCATACTTTCTTTAGAATAAATTATTTTTTGTCTTGATTTAATAAATTCTTCAGCTTTAAGATTCCAAAGTGAAGGTTCTGCTAAAGTAGGAGAAATCAACTTGCTCTCATACATAATATTTAAAACAACATGTAAAAGGTTTGATTTTTTAGGATTATTCAAAAAGTGGTGATTGTTGTCATCTGCTAAATAAGTGCCTTCAATCTCAAGATATGATGGGCAAGGAATAAATAAATCAGAATTGCTTTCTTCATTAAATAACACATTAAACTCTATCACAAAGGAATCTTTTGTTCTATCTAAGACAGGATGTTTATAGTAAATTTGATATGAGTTAGCCATGTCTAGTGATTCTTTAAAAGGAATTTGCATACTCTCAAATATTCTTAAATTAGCATAAGAGGAGCTTGCTAAAGCCCCAAAACCACTTTCAAAATCACAGATATTTACAGCGTTTTCCCAAACTATTTTTAACTCCTTATTATTAACACACTCATGGGTGTAGAGAATAATTGTCTTTGGTGAGAGTACGCCAGTCAAATGATTAAAGGCTTTATCAGGTTCGTCAGTTATTACTTCATCTGCAAAATCTAAATATGATTTAGAATAAAAGACTTCATTATCTTTAGGATTGAGTATGTAAAGCTTACATCCCTTTCTTTGTGCGGTACGGCAAAGGGTTCTAAGAGTCTGATTAATATTGCCGTAGATAATTATGTTTTCCGCAGAATTAAGCATTTCATAAGAGAAATTATCATAGTTAGAATTGTTAATTTGACTAAAAATGCTTTCCTTATGCAAGTTTGAATATAGCTTGAAGTTCTTATTGTTTTCAATAGTTTTCAGGATAAGCAATTCTTCCGTAACGGCGTCAGCAGAGATAAAAGCGAATCTGTTATCATATTTAAGAGTTTTTTCATAGATGATTTCTTTGAGATTTTTGATAGAAATATCTTCCCATTTATTATTTATTTTGATTTTGGGTGTAAGTATTCTATTTGGATTCTCAAATAATTGCCATCCAAAACGCCCATAATAACAAAGATTTCTATCATTAAAACCTAGTTCTTTTTCATCTTTAGGCTCTGAGATTTGTCTTATTGAGCTTCCGCTTACATCTATTTGGATTTTACATCCGGTAGAACATAAGCCACAGTTTTGATAAACAATATCTCCGGTTAAATGGGTAGGTTTCTTGTAGATGTGCTTTTGAGTGAGTGCCCCAACCGGACAAACTGATATACATTTACCACATGCTTCACAGGTTGTTTCATTCAGACTTTCGCCAAAATCAGGAGCGACAGTTGTGGTAAAGCCTCTAAACATAAAGCCTAAAACTCCTGCTCCTTGAACTTCACTACAAATACGAACGCATCTACCGCATTTTATACACTTATTTTGATCTCTGTGAATGAATGGATGACTGTCATCTATTGGATGAACATTCCTGTCTCCTGTTAAAGACTTCAAGCTAACT
>CAZJNG010000379.1:0-3020 GCA_964547265.1 uncultured Candidatus Cloacimonadota bacterium
TATAGTTCATTCAAAAAAATAATATAAAACAGCAATTTTAACTGCGGAATGTCAGTTAAAAGGTTTAAATTTATTTTTTGCATTATCAGTTTAATGATACTGAGTGTTTTTCCTGTACAATGAATACTAGGACAGGCAGTACAGGTCATAAATAGAAAAAATAAAAACACCCCGATGAAATCGGGGTGGAATAATAATTTAAGTTGATGATTTTTTATTTAATCATCATCACTTTGTTGACTTGAACAAAATCATTAGTTTGCATTTTATAGAAATACATACCGCTTGCTACAGTATTGTTATTTTCATCTTTACCATTCCATACTACTTTGTGATTTCCTGCAGTAAAATAATTATCAGCTAATGTTTTAACTTTTTGACCTTTAATATTATAAACAACAAGATTCACTTGATTTGCTTTAGTGAGGTCAAAGGAAATCGTTGTGGTTGGGTTGAAGGGATTTGGATAAGCCGCATGAAGAGTAGCATTTTTAATTGCTTGAGTAGCAATAGTTAAGTCGTTGTTTGAAGTTTTATATTCTTGCCATCTAAGAACAGGATATCCATCATTCATTAGGATAGGGTCAGCTTCCGAATCTTCAGGATCTTGATGATAACCTATTTTCCAAATGCCGTCAGGAATGTCAAAGTTCCATCCTAAATCTGTGTAGGTTGATTGGATTTTCATTTCGTCAGTAGTTCTGCCATGAACACCTAGAGTATAACCAAATCCTACACCCGGTAATTCATTTTCTGAATTGTTTGTTTCATATACACAATAAGCGATATTACCTGAGTAAAGACGACCTATGAGTCTACCTGTATAGCCTCCACCGCTTACAGTACTTGTAGTGTAAGAGTTAGAAATATTTGCAAAATGAGTATAACCTGCTAAACCACCTACAAATTGAGTTCCTGTAATTGATCCCATAGTATAAGAGTTATCAATATTCCCTTTTGAATAAGCAACAAGACCTGCTGTATATTGATGAGTACCGGTTACATTGCCTGTACTGTAGGATTTTGATACACTACCTGAGTTTAGATAAGAAATTAAACCTGCAGTGAATTTATTGCCGTTCACATTACCTGTTGTGTAAGAGTTTGTTATCTCAGCAAGGTCAGCGTAAGCAACTAAACCTGCGGTATAATCACCTGTAGAAGACACTGTGCATGTACTATAACTTTCAGTAATTATGCCGTCTAGCAAATAGCCTGTGATTCCACCTACATAATGTAGAGTAGCTTGAATAGTTCCATGAGTTGTTAATTCTCTCATATTTCCGATAGATGAGTAGCCGGAGATTCCTCCGACCATCTGATTACCAGAAATATTTGCAGAAGTCTGTATGTTTACAAAATTACCGCCTAATTTGTTGCCGGTTATTGTACCAACGAAATCATTACCTGTAATAACAGCATCCTCGATAACTACATTTCTAACATTAGCTGAACTAGTATTGCCAAAAAATCCTACAAAGTTTGCTTTTGCTCTGTTAATGTAAAGTCCTGATATTATCTTTTCATCACCATTATAAGAACCTGTAAATGGTATTTCTTCATTTCCGATAGGACTCCATCCTTCAAATATTGAATTGTCCGTTAAAATGTCATTTAATAATTGAGTGTCGGAAGCATCAATGTCTTCAACTTGGATATAATGTTTATTCCATCTTTCAGAATGTTGACTAATCCAATAAAGGTTTTCAAGAGTGGCAATTTCATAAGGAGAGTTTTGTAATCCGTTTCCGTTTTCAGGTGCTATTGCAAAGATAGCAGGCATATAATCAGATACCGCTATATCATCAAATCTTTGTGTGCCTGATTTAAGATATGTAAAGTTAGGATTAACAGGTTCATATAAGTTTGTGTTTGGGGCAAATGAAGTTAAAATTCTTACAGCAAAGAACTCATTATCATTAACTTCAGGAATATCTACAAAGTTCACAGCTCTGAGTAACCATTCATTTTCAGGATAAGTTACAAAAAGACCATTTTTAAATTCTACATGTGTAGAATCTGTCATATTGATATTAACGGCATTAAAAGAATTAGCATTGAAATTAACCCATGTCTCTCCATCAATTGTATATTGTACTCTGGTATGTTTTGCAGCTGCCGGGCTGGTTCTTTGATACCATGAGACAACAATATGTTCATGGTCGGTAGTGCCTACATTGATTTCAATACCTGCGGTTTGACTTCCTGATGATTGATTAGGGTAGTCTCTTGTGTTAAGTGAGTTAGAACCGTTGAATCCTGCATCAATTGTATAGGTGATGCCACCAATAAAACTGATGTTTCCTTCGCCGTATGCAGAAGGAAATATAACTTCTCCTTCTTGCTCTTCAGGTTCATTTTCAAAATCGAAGAAAGTAAATGGTGTTTGTGCAAATAATGATAAGCTAATAGTAAACGCCACTAAAATTAAAAGTAGTTTCTTCATAATATACTCCATTTTATTATTATATCGGCAAAATAATGACTATCAAAAATATTGTCAACAGAAAATTTGTCTTTCTTAATAATAATATGAGCTTAATCAAGGGTTAAAAATTTATAACTTTATTTTAGAGATGCTATTAATTGCATTTTATATCTTTTTCAAGAGAGTGTATTTTTATTGGTTTTTTATACAGTATAAGTTAGAAAAAGGTTTAGTTATTTTTCTCTGAAGTAACAAAATTGACATTTTTTTGATTTTTTAAGATTAATCTGTTAATTAATGAAATATTAATGTCATAATTATAAGTTAAATATGAAATTTGATGTTATTCATATTATTAGCTTATTTTCGTATTCATAAAGTAAGGGTTGTAACGGCATCTTTAGATATTTAATCAAGACTTAGTGTAAACTTAAATAACAACAAATGCTCTCAGTGTAAAGAAATAGTCTCAAAATGTAGAAATATAATTAGAATTGAACCCTGACGGTTCGACCAATCGTTAAACAGGCTGTCTTGTAATTACTGTTGTGCAAACACCCTTGTTTGCACCAAAAAGCATAAGTAACTTATA
>CAZJNG010000380.1:0-3013 GCA_964547265.1 uncultured Candidatus Cloacimonadota bacterium
TTGGTTCTAAATCAAGCATAGGAGCAATTTCTCTTGAGGTTTGTTGGTCGTTGAGTATGCCGTTTTTAACTATATCAACTCGTCTTCCCGGTACTCCTTCATCGTCAACAAGATGATATCCTAAGCCTTCTTCAAGTGTACTGTCGCTAAAGATAGTTACGATGTCAGAACCGTATTTGAAGTTCTTTAGCATTGGTTTTTTGATAAAGGTTTTACCGGCATAAGAGATTTCCATTCCGAAGATTCTATCTGCTTCTGTGGCATGTCCAACAGATTCGTGTAATTGTAAAGCCAGATGTCCGCCTCCGATGATGATATCAGCTCTTTCTTCTTCAATAGTCGGAGCCTTGAGTAAATCAATTGCTTCCTTAATAATTCTTTCTGAATTCTTTTCAAATTCACAAGCTTTTACTTTTTCAAAACCGCCTCTTCTTGCGTTCATGTGACCCGGCCATGTTCTGGAGTAGTTATGTTTGCCATCTGATGAAAGCACATACATGTCAGGCATAGCGTCATACACTAAGCTGTCTGTGAAAGTTCCTTCTGTATTGGCATAGATTTTATACTGTCTTTGAAATTCACAATTTACTGAGGAGAATACAATTTTGTCATTTTTAGTCAGAAGTTTGGAAATATTCTCAAAATAATTAATTTTTTCTTCATTATCCATTGTAAACGGATTTTCTTTCGGAGTGTAAATGTATGAGTCGACAGTTGGTTTGATGGGCTTGTAAATAACTTTACTATGTTTAAAAAGACTACCTTCTTTAGCATTTTTAATTGCTTTTTTTATTGTCTTATCTATTTCTTTTTTATTTATTAAGTTTGTGCCTGAAAAACCCCAACAGCCGTTAATCAGTACCCTAATACCAAGAGCTTGATTATCAACATCACTGGAGAAATGTTTCAAGTTACCTTTTTCAAAATAAATGCTTTGATAGTCTGTTGTTGTATAGCGAACATCTCCAAAGGTGATTTCAGGAGTATTGAGGTTTTGTATGATATCTTGTATTATCTGTTTCATTGTTTCTCCTTAAACTGTTTTAGTTGATGAACTGATATTGAATTCTTTTACTTTTATATGAGGCATAGAATAAGCATAAATAGAGAAATTACCGTAATTATCTGACATTGGAAAGGTTGAAGCCTTGTCTTCAATTGATTCTAAGCTATTAATTACATCGACAATTTTTTCTGTAAATCTTAGATTATTAACTACTTTGGTAATTTTCCCGTCTTCAATTAAGAATGTCCCGTCTCGAGTTAGTCCGGTCAAGGAAGTCTCTCTGGAGTTCATAAAGTTCATATAATGAAAGCTAGAGATATATAAGCCTTTTTTGATGCCTTTTATCATATCTTCTAATGACTTATCTCCTGTTTGCATGACGAGGCAATTAGCTTGGTTTCCGTTTTCCGGTACATTAAGTTTATGAGCAAAATAGTTATTTACTAAAAAGTTTTTAAATACACCTTTCTCAAAGATTGCTAAGTTCTCATAGAGATGTCCATCGCGACTGTAGTCATAATTAACTGTATCCGGGTGTTTTGGGTTGTCATATAGAGAGAAGAACTCCGGGAAAACTTTTTCACCAATCTTTCCTTCAAGCTCGGTATTCTTTCTATCAACACTTGATATATACAAATTTGACCATGCATACATTGACAGCATATCACCGATACAACGAGGAGCTAAGATAACTTCATAATCTCCGGGTTCTACATCCACAACCTCATTTTGAGCTACTTTTATTTTATTTGTTAAGCTTGTTATTATTTCATCAGGATTAAGCCTATTAGCGTTTTCGCTTCCAAAACTTTCTAATACCGTTACCTCATTTTTGTTTGAAACAGCCTTAACTTCAAAATAAAAAGGACTGATAGTTGAAACTTTATCCAGTCCGTTGCTGTTTAAAATCCATGTCGTTTCATTGTTACAGATAAATGTTCCGTATATATCAAAATTATATGGTTTCGCTGCTTCAGATATCGTTTGCAAGATTTCAATTTTTTTATTTAAAGATAGAACTTCAATATTATTGTCTTTTTGTAATGCATCAATCTTTCTTAAATCGTTTTCGAGATCAACAAAATATGGGTCAGGAGGCAGTTTGTCAATATATTGTAAGGCTTCTTCGATTTGGCTTCTTACCTGTTCTTCTGTGGGGTTACTTATTTCGAATGAGTAATTTTTTTTATCTTTATATATTGAAACATAAAGAGTTACTGAATTTTTACTGATATTATAGTTAGTTTGGCTTTTATAAAAGCGTAAGAAATCAGTTTGCCAGTTTTGCAGACACAGTTGAATCTTCAATTGAGGATAGTCACTGATAATATTTTTAAGCTTTTCTTTTAAACTTTCCATAGTATTATACTCCTTTGCTAAATTTCAGTGTTTTAAAATGCACTATTTATGCCAAACAATAGAAATTACTTGACAAAGATTTAGACTGTTTATTAAATTATTAGAGAATATTTAATAATAGGATTAGATTATGTCAAAGTTTGAATTTGATTATCTGAATAAACGATTTGATAAGCTTGAAAATTACTTAATTAAAGAAGACAGACTAATGTTTGAATCAGAGATTATAAGACATTTTTTACCTGAAGTGAGCATTAGTCAATGCAACAATCTCAGTCTTTTTCAAATACATTTTGTATTGTTTCACAAATTGTACTCAATTAAACCGTTTTTAGAAAAAGATAATTACTTTGTTAGTGTTCATTTTATGAGAATGGGTGTAAAAAAGTTTCCTAAACAAGGACTTTGTCGATACTATGATATAAATTTAAACCAATTTTGCAGTGAGATAGTTTGTTCGAATACCTCTTTTTGTTTCAAACATGAAACTCAAATTTATGATACAGAACTACTTGACCTAAAATCTATAGAATTCTTTTATAGAGACATAAATAATTATGATTATTTTGATCAAAACATTCTTGAACAATGGTATAAAGGCTTTGATTTTACGGTTAGAAATCATAAGTATTATTCTGAAGCTGTTTC
>CAZJNG010000381.1:0-3000 GCA_964547265.1 uncultured Candidatus Cloacimonadota bacterium
AACCAAATAATAAGCTTTTATTTGGTTTGATTTAAGCAATTTTTTGTTAGTAATTTATCTTCTCTTATAATATGAAGATGATGAAATACAGATTTTGTGTTGAAACTAAAATTAATATTCAAAGATTCTAAATACATGATTTAGTTCATTTTGCTTTAATCTCGTAAAACCATTTTGTTTGATAATGACATTAATTAATACTATTTTCTTGACATAAAGAACTATACAAAATTTATATCTTAATACTAATAAGAAAGCGAGAAAGTGAAGATGAAAACTGAAATGACTCTTAAAGAAGGTTTAAAAAAGTTAATTCCCATGATATTATCTGAAAAGAAACTTTTTCTAGGTGGATTACTGTTCATGGTTTTGACGACTGCCGGAAGATTACTTGACCCTATAGTTATTGCTCACATTATTGATGTGTCAGTTCCTAAGCAAGATATAAAAGATATGTTTATGTGGGGAATGCTTTTTGCGGCAGTTATCCTAATTTCGGGATTTTTGTCATACCTGCAAATAATGTGGATGGCAAAACTTGGAGTGAAAATAATAACAAAACTAAAGTTTAATGTCTTTAATCATTTGTTATTTTTACCTGTATCCTGGTTTGATAAAACACCTGTAGGTGAGTTAATTTCCAGGGTGGAATCAGATTGTGAGAGAGTAAAAGACCTCTTTTCACAGTTTAGTGTAACTATGATAGGTAATGTCTTATTCTTTATTGGAATGTTGACTATTTTAATGCTTAAAGACTGGAAAATAACCTTGATTTTATTTATCCCTATGACTTGTGTATTATGTTTAGCTATTATAATAATCAGGTATTTGACTAAGTATTATAAGAAATCAAGAGAGTTAAATGCCGTAATTACAGGTAGATTAACCGAGTATATTCAAGGTATTAGCATAGTTCAATTGTTTAATCAACAAAAGAGAGCAATGGAATATATTGATGAAAAGAGTAAAGAAAAACAACAAATAGATACAAAAGCCTCATTTATCGAGTATGGTGCTTGGGGTATCAATGATTTCTTGATTCAAACTGTGTTTATTATTTTGATTGTCTTATTGCTTAGTCCTAAAATTCTTAGCGAAGCAGTTACAATTGGAACTCTGATTATCTTCATTCAATATTCAGTAAGACTAGTCTGGCCTATTATCCAAATTAGCGAAAATCTAAACCAGTTTCAAAGGGCATTTGTTTCTTTAAGACGCGTATTTGGAATGCTTGAAGAAGTTCCTGAAACAAAACACGAGAATGAGATTGAAACAAGTATGCCGGTATTTAATCATGAGATTGAATTTAAAAATGTTTGGTTTAAATATAAAACCGGTGACGAAAAAGGTAAAGAAGAATGGGTTTTGCAAGATGTAAGTTTTAAGATAGAAAAAGGTTCAAGAGTTGCTTTAGTGGGTGCTTCAGGCAGCGGAAAATCAACAACAGTTAGTTTGATATGTCGTTTTTATGATATCCAAAAAGGTCAGATATTGGTTGACGGTGTTGATATCTCTGAATTTAAACTTTCAGAATGGCGTAAAAAGATTGGTCTTGTTTTGCAGGATATAATCTTGTTTCCGGGTAACTTGCTTGAAAATATTCGTATCTATAATGATGATATCAGCGAAGAAAATGTCCTGGAATCAATTAAAACAGTTCATGCTAATCAATTGTTTGAAAGAATGGATAAAGACTTAACCGGCGAAATCAGAGAACGAGGTCAAAACTTATCAATGGGCGAAAGACAGTTATTATCTTTTGCAAGAGCAGTTTCTTTTAGTCCAGAAATTATTATTATGGATGAAGCAACTGCTTCAATAGATGCAAAAACAGAAAGTCTGATACAAGATTCAATGGCTAAAATGCTAGAAGACAAAACTGCTTTAATAGTAGCACATCGTTTAGCTTCAGTTATTGATTGTGATGAGATACTATTATTCGATAATGGCAAGATAATCTCACGAGGTACGCATACTAGTTTGTTACAGACATCAGCTGAGTATAAGAAACTAGTAGAATTACAGTTATTGAAAAATCAAGATACAAATTTAGGAGTAAATAATTATGAGTAAAAAAATAAATCATGTTAAATGGATTATGAATGAGTGGAAAGACCACAAAGGATATGTATTGATATTGCTGTTTTTGACAGTCTTATCGACATCAGTGGCGGTTGCTTATCCTTTTTTATTTAGACAATTGATTGATTCTTTGGAAAATTCTTTAGCAAATCCGGATACGATTAATCCTATGTCTCCGGTTTATAAGATATCTTTAATTATGTTGATAGTTGGGTTTGTGAGGATTATTTCTTCTTTTTATCCCGGTTTCAGAGCCTATATGAACTTATTGTTTGAGTTTGTTTTAAGACATAGGTATTTTAAGTATATATTAGAAAAGGACTACAGATTCTTTTTAAAATTTAGGACAGGTGATTTAGTAACCAGATTGACTAATGATATACAGGACTTTCCAAAGATAGGATGGTTTTTATGTTCAGGGATATTCAGAGCATTTGATTCATTTATAAAAATATTATTTTGTTTGGGTGTAATGTTCTTTTTGAGTTGGAAATTGACTTTGTTGGCTATGTTACCCATTCCGTTTATGATAGCAATATTTTATATTGTATCTAATAAACTACATAAAAGTTTTGAGAAAAATCAAGAAGCAATCTCAGAGATTAATAATCAACTGGAAATGACATTTTCAGGTATTAAAATTATAAAATCCTTTGTATGCGAAGAAAAATATAAAAGATTTTTTTCCAAAGCTCTGGATAACAGATTTATAACTGAATTGAAACTAGTAAAAATCAACACCATCTTACATTTAGTTTATGAATACATTGATTATTTTTCAATGATTTCAATCATACTTTTTGGTGGGTATATGGTAGTAAAAGGTGAAATTACTATCGGTACTTTCTACGCATTTTATACCTACCTTTCTATGTTAATATATCCAATTCTTGATTTACCTCAACTTTTTGTGTCAGG
>CAZJNG010000382.1:0-2991 GCA_964547265.1 uncultured Candidatus Cloacimonadota bacterium
ATAATCATACTTAGCGAAAGCCTCTCTTTAACTAAAAAAATATAATCGGACAATCCATCAGGTTACACATAACAGAAGAATCGTCTAGTTTCATTTTTTCCATTTGACAATAAAATTAAATCCTAATAATATGACACGAAAAGAGTTGTAATGAATATATTGATAAGACTTTGTTTATAACTGAAACAGAAAAGACTATATTTATTTTTTTAATTAGACCTCGTTGATTTGAGAAATCTTTATTTCTCAGAAATGACAAATTACATAACTTCAGAAAGTTAGATTAATAGTCATCTCTGGCATTTAGGGCAGTAGTTTGTTGACCTACCTCCTTGCTTGACTTTGAGTATATCTGTATAACAGACAGGGCATGAAATCTTGCCGTATACTTTCAGGAAATTTTGAAATTCGCCTGTTTTGTCATCTACTCTTCTGAAGTCAGAAATACTTGTGCCATTGTGTTTAACAGCAAGGGATAGGATTTTTTTAGTAGAAGTTAGTATCTTTTTTATTTCTTTATCTGTTAGGGATTTAGCTTGTTTAAAGGGTGAGATTTTTGTATCAAAGAGTATTTCTTGTGCGTAGATATTTCCGATGCCGGCGATAAGGTTTTGATTTAGCAAAAGTATTTTTATTTGGGTTGTTTTATTTTGGCAGATAGATTTTAGTTCTTTAAAGTCAAAGTTTGTATCAAGTGCATCTATGCCGATTTTTTTAAAAGTTTTAATGTCTGTTTCAAATGGAAATACTTCAATTTTTCCAAATGTCCTTACATCATCAAAGAGCAGGCAGTCCTCATCTTTGAAATGAAAAATTAGTCTGATATGATTTGTTTTAGTAGTATTATCTTGTAAGCATGGGCAATAGATAAGTTTTCCGGTCATTCTCAAATGTACCAGCACTTGAAATTTGTCTTCAATCTTAATAATCAGATATTTGCCGTGCCTATTAATGCTTGAAATCTTACCGGTGAGTTCTGATATATCAAATTGAGTATGATTAATAAAGGTTCGATTGAGCAATATTTCTATATCGGTAATGTATTTACTGATTACTTGTTCATTCAGCTCGTTTTTTATAGTTTCAACTTCCGGTAGTTCAGGCATTTATCCTCCGAGTTTATTAAATTGTCTATAGATTTCAAAACAACAAACTGCTGTAGCAGTAGCCACATTGAGCGAATTTTTCCATCCCAAAACAGGTATTTTAATAATCTTATCGCATTGTATGAGTATTTCTTCTGAAATCCCCAGTGCCTCATTACCTGCAATCAGAGCAGTTTTATTTGCAAACTTATTGTCATATAGGGAAATAGCATTTCCTACTGTTTCTAAGGCACAGACAGTGTATTTTTTGTGTTTTACATAATTAATTGCTTGTTGGGTATCATCATAGTAACTCCATTGAATCTTGTTTTGAGTTCCCATAGCCGTGTTTTTTACTTTTTCATTACTTGGTTTGGGAGTATGTCCGCAAAAGATAACTTCTTCAATATTAAGGCATTCGGCAGTCCTGATTAGCGAACCGGTGTTAAAAGCGGAACGCAGATTGTCTAATATTAAAATCAGAGGAATTTTGGATAAATCTTTTTGTTTATCGCCTTTAATGATATTAATTTCAGACAGAAAATGAAAATCTTTTTGACTAGCTAATTGACTATCAAATTTAGTTCTTAAGGTGTTGTAAATATCCATAAGACTAACTGAATCTATGGTTGAAGAATAAATGTCTAGAAGCTCTGTATCAGTTTCATCTGTTAAGTTTTGTAAAAACAATTTTATCTCAGATAAGAAAAGCAATGAAGTAGTCTCAGAATGTTTATTATTTGAGTATTTTTGTGTATGTAAGCAAAGTTCAATATCACTGAATAAATCCATTAACATTTTTCTTTTAGCAGAGTCAGAAAGCGTTTTCCATTTGCTTTTAGTAATAGATAAGGTACTCTTATTTCTCATGTTACATCAATTTCTTTATTAAAATTGACTAGTTCTTGACTAATCATGATTATTTCTAATTTCAACTGATTAAATAACTCATCAACAACATCAAGACTATCCTTAGTTTTTAATATAGATTCTATTGTTTCGCAAGTACTTAACGAATCTTTAGCGAAAAAGACTTTAAGAGAACCTTTGAGAGCATGAAGATTCTTCTTGAACTCATACAGGTTATTGTTTAAATAGTTATCTTGCAATGTCTTTGAGTATAAATTTATTGTTTCGTCAAACATCTGAATCATTTCAGGAATGAAATCATAATCATAATTTTGATTTTCGAGAAATTCATCAACATTAAATGATTGTTTTTCAGATATTAATGGTGACTTATCTGTCATTTTACATCCTTTTATAATAGAGATAAGGGGTCATTATCGATAGTCATTGAAATCTTTGCCGGACAATCAAATTGTTCTATAAATCGATTTAAAAAATTCTGTATATGTGTCGGTTTTAATGATTTAATTATCAAATGATATCTGTATTTCGTCTTGATTTTTGGTAAAGGTGCCTCGATAAATGGCAAAAGATAAAATTCATTCTCCGGGAAATCGAGTTTTAATCTGATTAGTAAAGAATAATTTTCAGCAAGTGTTGTTTTGAGAAATTCAAGGTCAGTACAACTGAATAAGATTCTGCAAATGCGATAAGTAGGTGGATAAAAGACTTCCGAACGCAAGCTGAGTTCTTCCTTGGCAAAACTCAAAAAGTCTTGTTTTGCAGCAAAGGTTAAGGCATAATGCTCAGGGTTTCTGGTTTGGATGATTACTTCTCCCTTTTTATCTCCTCTTCCTGAACGACCTGCAACCTGAGTTAAAAGCTGAAATGTTCTCTCTGTTGATCTGAAATCAGGTATATTAAGGGTAACCTCTGCAAGAATGACACCTACCAGCGTAACATTATGAAAGTCAAGCCCTTTTGAAATCATTTGAGTACCTATAAGAATGTCAATATGGTGATTTCTCATAGCATCAAACATTTCAGAGAAACTATC
>CAZJNG010000383.1:0-2988 GCA_964547265.1 uncultured Candidatus Cloacimonadota bacterium
TACGGATCCAGAGTCCGCTGTCCTACCGTTAGACGACATCCCAAAGAAAATTTAAACAAAAAAATGGCTGGGCAGGAAGGATTCGAACCCTCGTATGACGGGACCAAAACCCGTTGCCTTACCGCTTGGCGACTGCCCAACACAATTCACATTATATACCTTTTTGGATGGCGGAGAGGGAGGGATTTGAACCCTCGGTAAGGTTTTAGCCCTACACACGCTTAGCAGGCGTGCGCCTTAAACCAGCTCGGCCACCTCTCCATAAATGGCGGAGGAAGAGGGACTCGAACCCCCAAGGGCAGAACCCGGCGGTTTTCAAGACCGCTGCCTTACCAATTAGGACTATTCCTCCGCAAGATTCACTCTATATATTACCCAAATATTCTAAATGGCATTTTTTTGTCAATAGAAATTTTTAAAAATAATTAACAAATAAAATTAATTATTCATAACAGATTGAAAGATATACGAGTCCGTAATTAAATTTTTCCTACTTTTGCTAAGGTTAAATATTATCTTTAAGATACATTCTTAATAGATATACCAGGCTACACTAAAAAATATGATAAGCATTGAAAATATTACTATAAAACCTACATTGTATCCATTTTTAAAAAATATCAATACTCTGGATATAATAAAAACCAAACATATAAAGATTATTAGATATAATATATTTGGTTTTTCTTTATTCTCAAAGGTTTTATTATAAGTTGAAATAATAATGCCGGTATCTATATCTAATAACTTTAAGTCAACGCTAAGTGTTTTTTTATTTTTCATAAGAACTTTTTCTTGAATCAGGTTTGACTTCAGCATAAAGGCATAATCAGGTTTAACAAGTTTTTTATCTAATGGAGAAGTTGATTTTTCAAACACAGGTTCAGAATATTTAATTTTTTCTAAGAGAATGTCTTTTTGTATTTCGTAATCAACAAAAGAAATATTATGTTTTTTTTGTAAATAAGAGATTAATATTCTAGAAAAATCATTTGCATAATTACCTTCAAGACCTGAAATTACAAAGACTTTATCAAGAATAAGATTATTTGAGAAATGTTTATCAATATCATTTAAGACATGTTCTGTTATTTTTTTTGCTTGTAGGGACATGGAAAAGAAACACAAGAATAAACATAAATATAATTTATTTAACATGTTATACCTCTTTAAATTGTAAAAACTATCCTAAAACCAATATAATTATTTCTGGTGCTGGGTTTTGCTGAGCCTCTATAGAATGTCATGGCATGATCGCCGTCAAAGCACCATGCACCGCCTCTTACAACTTTTGTTTCTCCGTCACGAGGACCTTTGGGGTTATTTTTTGAACAATAGCTATAATAATCTTTATCGTACCAATCATAACACCATTCCAAGATATTTCCACTCATTTCATAAAGTCCTAAGTCATTTGCTTTAAATGATTTTACAGGAAACACAGAATGCCAGTGAGAGTCGTTAGAATCAATTAAGCAGTTCATTTTTTTATAATTAACAGTATTACCATAACTGAATAATACATCCTCACCTCGAGATCGAGCAGCGTATTCCCATTCAGCTTCTGTCGGCAAACGACCGCCTTTCCACTCAGCAAAGCGTTGTGCACCATACCAGTTCACCTCATAGACCGGAAATGATTTATAAGGTTCTTTAGCAAAATATTCGCCGTTTCTATAAGCAATGCGTGAATATGGGGAATCTAATTTTATCCAAGTTTGACCATGTTCTTTTTGATTCCCTTCACTATTGAGAAACTCACAAAACATTTCATTAGTTATTGTGGTATCAGTAATTTTGAAGCTATCGAGTTTGACATCGTGCAAAGCATGTGTGATTGTGTTATTTCTTTTTGAAAAATCACCCATTAGAAAAGTTCCTAATTTCACAAAAACAGGATTTAAGCTTAATTTTTTACATACCTGTTTATTTGCTTTTATAAACTGTTTTTTATACTTATTTTGAGGGAAATATTGATTTATTTCTTTTGTGATTAGATAGATAGGCTCATACTCATTTCTTAACTGATGCATTTTTAATTTATCATCTAGCAGTTTTAAAACTTCTTTCTTTTTTGCTTTAAGGAAATCATTATCTTTATAATCTGATGATAATTCAGACAGATAATAGAGTGCGTTGTCTTTTTCAGGGAGATACCATCGTTTATCATTAATGGCAGCTTGGATTATTTGCTTATGGTTTAAATCAAGTAATTTTGGAGTTTCGGGTTTTTCATCAAAATCATCTTTTACAAGTTCCGGCATTGCTTGCTGAATTTTTTTTGCTGAATTTTTGAAAATCATTCTAAAAATTTGTACTAATATAGCTGCCATTAGAAGAGTTACTAAAAAATTTATGAGGAATCTATGTTTATTTTTTTTATGAATGATTAGTCTTTGTTTGTTTAGATTTTCATAGTTATTGTCACTAAGAAGTTTTTGTATTTCGGAAAAATCAGTTGTTAATTTATCATTGTTATTATTAGTTATTTGTCTTATATTTGGTAGTTTAAGAAGAGGTGAATAGTCATAGATTTCAGAATTATCATTTATATTTAGTGTTTCGAGGTTTTGAGATTGAGCAATATTGGAGAGGTTTTTCATTTTGTTATGAGAAATATTTAAGTGTTTTAATCCTGGAAATCTTTTAATTGAAGAAACACCTGTGTTTTGAGTATTAAGGGTTTTAAGTGTAGGTAAAGGTGGCAAACTGTTTACAGAAAGGCTGTCAGTGTTACTTAAATCTAGTGAGTTTAATCTTTTTAATCTATTAAGTTTAGCCAAGTTAAGAGGTTTCTTGATATTTCTCAGGCTTAGTGATTTTAATTTTGGCGGCAAGAAATTCAGTAAGCTGTCAGGAGCTGTCGGAGAAAGGCTTAAATGCAAATTTCTATTGCGTAATCTTTTTAATTTTGCAGGTTTTATATTATTATCAACTCTGAGAAAATTTATTTGTCTTGGAATCTTTTCGTTAGTTCTGTAATGAAGT
>CAZJNG010000384.1:0-2981 GCA_964547265.1 uncultured Candidatus Cloacimonadota bacterium
TTACTTTTGCTGTAGAAACAGCCTGATTATTGAATATTTTAATCTTTCAAAGTCAAGCAATAGAGAGAGCAGTTTAAGTCTGTTTAAAGATTTTATCAAAAACAGAAAGCTTAACTTTGCCATATCTTATGATTGCATCGCTAAATACAAATAAATCATAATAATAAAGGAGATATATGTCATATTTGCCCTTAGCTGAAAAATACAGACCTCAGGATTTTTCTGATGTTTTAGGTCAAGAACATCTCTTGAATGATAACGGGATTTTAAAGAAAATGATTAGCAATAAACAATACTCTTCCTTTATTTTATGGGGTAATCCCGGCACAGGTAAGACTACAATTGCTCAACTATTTAAAACAAAATCAAGTTTACCTTTTATATTTTTTAGTGCAGTTTTATCGGGTATAAAAGAAGTTAAAGAGGTAATGAAAGAAGCGGAACAGCAAAAGCAGATTTCCGGTGAACCTACTATAATTTTTATTGATGAGATACACAGATTCAACCGTTCTCAACAAGATGCCTTTCTGCATTATGTGGAAACAGGAGCTATTATATTAATAGGAGCTACGACTGAAAATCCATCTTTTAATGTCATATCAGCCTTGCTGTCAAGATGTCATGTCTTTATCCTTAATCAACTTTCAATAGAAAATATCACTAAAATTATATTTAAAATACTTCTAGCTGAGGAAAAATCTGAATTTTTTAGTGAAAAAGCAATAGAGTTCTTAGCTCATTCAGCCGGAGGAGATACCAGAAAAGCAATCAATTTACTGGAGATTTGCCTGAATAATCTTACGGAAACTAATACCACTCAGATATATGACGAAAATACCATTCAAGAGGTATTATCAATAAAAACCCTGATGTATGATAAAAAGGGAGAAGAACATTATAATCTCATCTCTGCTTTACATAAATCTCTAAGAGGTTCTGACCCTCAAGCGGGATTGTATTGGCTGGCAAGGATGTTAGAGTCCGGCGATGACCCTTTGTATATAATTCGCAGATTAGTTAGATTTGCTGCTGAAGATATTGGGCTTGCTGATCCTAACGCCTTAGTTCAGGCTATTGCAGTAAAAGATGCCTTTATGTTTTTAGGCATGCCGGAATCTAATGTTTGTATAGCTCAACTAGTAGTTTATCTGGCAACAGCTCCTAAATCAAACTCTGTTTATAAAGCAGTTAAACTCGCTCAAAAAAAGGCTCAGGAAACAGGTCATGAGCCTGTACCCTTTGTTATCAGAAATGCTCCTACCAAATTGATGAAAGACATCGGTTACGGTAGTGAATATAAATACGATCATGACTATGAAAATCATTATTATTACCAAAAATATTTTCCGGATAATTTAAAAGAAGAGACATATTACGAGCCAAGTAAATTTGGCTTTGAAAAGGACATCTCTAAAAGAATAGAATGGTGGAGTAAACTCAAAGAAAGGCAATTAAAAAATGAAAAATAAGACAGGTGTAATATCGCATATAGAACTATATGTTAATGATTTAGAAAAAAGTTTATCATTTTGGGCTTGGTTTTTAGAATCTTTGGGATATGTAAAATATCAAAAATGGGATAAAGGAATAAGTTTTATTAAAGACGACACTTATATTGTTTTTGTAGAAACGGAAGAGAAATATAAAGAGTTTTTCTATCATAGATGTCATCATGGATTAAATCATCTGGCATTCTATGCCGATAAAGAGTTAATTATTAATACTCAAAAAAAGCTTTCCGAAGAAGGATATACAATCCTTTATCACGATAAGTATCCTAATGAAGATTATTTTGCTTTATTTTTTGAAGACCCTGACAGGATGAAAGTTGAATTAGTTGAATATCGAGCTAATTAATAAATACTCTGAGAAATTTATAAGATAATTCACACATTGCTTAGTATTTGATATTGACAATTTTAAGGACAATTTTATTTTTGCTTTTTAAAAAACTTGACAAGTAGTAAAAATAGTCTTATATTAATATAAAGACAATAAAAGGAGTTAACATGGAAGAACATAATAGTCGCGTACCAAGAGTTTTGCCTGTCATACACATAAATAATGTAGTCATGTACCCTTACTTGATGATTCCTTTGATAATTGCCGATGAATCTTTGAAAAAAGTAATTGAATATTCTTTATCAAATGATAAATTATTAGGTTTCTTTTTATCAAAGGGTGTTAAAAGTGACGGGGACATTGATATATATGATTTTGGTACTGCCGTTTCAGTGGTCAGAATGCTTAGAAACCAAGATGGTTCAATAAGCTTACTTCTTCAAGGAGTCTCTAGGATTAAGATTGAAAAGATTACACAACATCACCCATATATGATGGTTGAAATAGAAGAAATAGCTGAGGTTAATGAAGATAATACACACTTAAGAGCTGTACGGAAAATAACAACTGAATTATTAGAAAAGATTATTTCTGAAAGTTCAGAGTTTAATAAAGAATTGATTTTTGGTTTAAAAAGCATCAAGCAACATAGCAGAGTAGCGGATATTATTTCAGGTAACCTGCCTTTTACCCCGGAAGTAAAACAAGATATACTAGAAACTCTTGACATTAACCTGAGATATGAAAAACTAAATAAACACCTGGCTGAACTTATCAAACAAATGCAACTGGAAAGCACTATCAGAGATAACATACAACTTGAAATTGATGAAGACCAAAAGAAATACTACCTTAGAGAACAACTGGAAGCTATAAAAAAAGAACTAGGCGAAACTAATGAAGTTGACCAGGAAATTCAAAACTGGTTAAAAAAAATTACTTCTGTCGATTTGCCTGATTATGTCTATGAAGCAGCAAAAGATGAACTTAACAAGATTTCTATGATGCCTCCTTCTTCAAGTGAATATTCTCTGATAAGAAATTATTTAGATTGGCTTATAAACATCCCTTGGAAGGTTTTAAGTGAAGACAGACTGGATTTGCAAAAGATTGAAGATATCTTGTCTCATGATCATTAT
>CAZJNG010000385.1:0-2978 GCA_964547265.1 uncultured Candidatus Cloacimonadota bacterium
TTCTTAACATATTACAAATCAATAAGATGAGATTCTTCGCAAGCTCAGAATGACACGCTCTGACGAGCCGACAGGTTCTTGTTTTTGACATTTTGAGACAGTCTCTTCAAAAAGGGGAATCAAATGAACTCACTCACCCCTCCCTGCCATCTTAGTGACTCTTTAAATATCCCACTGAAGTGGGTAAAGTGTTGGTGAGGATTCATTTATCCATAGGCTGAAGCCTATGGTTATGAGATCTTTCAGACTGTAAATAATCACATTAAAGTTCATTTAAAAAATAATAAAAAATAGCAAGTTTAACTGAGGATAGTCAGATAAATATTGTTTTATGGTTTTTAAATTGCAAGCAGGGATGCTCGCACAACATCTATTTTGCACAGCCTCTCCCGCACCCGGCTATTAAAGGTTGACACCTACGGTGTTATAAATAGTAGATTATTATAATAGATATGCCTGTAAAACAATAGTTTGTGCATTATAACAACAGACATATTGAGTAAATACAGAAAAAAGATAAATTTTACTGCGGAATATCATTTATTAGAAACAAGTCAAAAAATTTATAATAGTTCATTTTTTTATTGACAATAAGGTCTATATCATAAATGTTTACAATATGGAGGAATCATGAATATTTCAGAATTTAATAATGTTTTAGACTATGCAGTCGAAAAAGAACAAGAAGCGGTTTTGTTTTACCTAGAATTACAAAAGAAAACAGAATTTAAAGCATTAAAAGATATGCTGGCAGACTTAGAAAATATGGAAAAAGGGCATATTACAGTCATTGAAAATCTTCGTAAAAAGGGGATTTCAGAAAGCGTGGTAAAAGAGATTACACCTTTTAGTTACAGTGAAAGCCTTGAAGAACCAGATAATTATCAAGAGTTAGACTTTACAAAAATCTTATTAATTGCGATAAAAAGAGAAGAAAAAGCTTTTAATCTATATTCTGCTATGGTTGAACGAGTCTCTGATATATCACTTAAGAATCTATTCAAACAATTAGCAAACGAAGAAGCACAACATAAAGAGAGATTTGAAAAATTATATGAACAAATGGTTTTAAAAGAGAATTAATACAATAATATAAAATTTGAAATATAAAAATGAGAATCGTTTTTTTTTGTAATTTAATTCTATTTTCAAATATACGATTAATTCTCATTTTATTAATTTTGTCTATTTTTCCTTTATACCTATATAGTTCTAATGATATAAACAGCAAAGAACAAGAGCTTACTGAACTTCAAAGAATGATTGAAGAACAAAGGCAAAAAGCTCTACAACTGGATAAACATAAATCTAAAGCACTTCAAAATAAACAAAAAACTCAAAGAGAATTAAATCTTACTCATAAAAAAATCCAAGATTTAAGTATAGCAGAGCAAAATTTAAAAAAGAGTTTAAACTTATCCAAGAATCTATTAAGTCATACAAATACAATTATTTCTGAAAACCAAAAACTATGCTATGAAGCTTTTCTTTTTTTACTTTTCACAGATCAAGCAGAATCTAAGTTAAGGCAAAATAGTAATGATTCATTTTTGTTAAGCTTAATATTTAAAAATATTATCAAAGAAAACATTAAACTTGAACAAAAAAAAGAGTTAATCTTTCAAGAAAAAAACAAAAACGAACAAGCAGTCAAACAAACTCTCAACATAACACAAACTGAAAGACAAAAACTCAATCAAATGAGTAATACAATAAAAAAACTTGATTCTGATATTAGTAATTTTGAAAAACAGAAGCAAGCATTTTTACATAAATCTAAAGAATTAGAGAGAGATGCACAGGCTTTACAAGATTTAATTGATTTTCTAAAAAAACAAGCCGAACGATATACCGAATCATTTGATTTTATAGGTGAATATAGTTGGCCATTAATAGGTAATATCATCAGACATTTTGGGCCACACAGGCATGAACGATATGATATTTTAACTATTTCAAATGGAGTTGATATAGCTGCCGGTTTAGATAGTGACATTCGAGCTTTTGCTGATGGCGAGGTTGTTTTTGCAGATTGGTTTACCGGGGCCGGTAAGATGATAATCCTTGATCATAAGAATGGATTTCATACTATTTACTCCTACAATAATACTTTATTAGTTACAAAAGGTGAGAAGATTAAAAAAGGACAAATAATTGCTAAGGTAGGCAAAACAGGTAATGCTACCGAACCAAGCCTTCATTTTGAAATCAGAAGAAGCGGTGTTCCTCTTAATCCAATGCAATTTAAAAATTAAGGAATTATAACATGATAAAAAATTATGATAAGATTCAAGATATTGAATACATGGCAGATGATATTTTTTTACACTTTACAGGTAATGTCTTTGGGATTGGTTGTTCTGCTTTTAATAAAATAGCTATTGAAAAGATTTCTAAACTTAAACAGAGACCTGACAATAAAGGTTTTATTGTTTTGTTTTCTTCTGTTCAACAGGCTATAAATTTTGGAGTAAGAACTCTTAAGGATAACTATAGAATTAATTTATTAGTTAATCAATATTCTCCCGGAAATGTAACATTTATCTTAGATACTGAAAATAAAGATTTTAATAATGTTTGGATAGATAACCGAATTGCTTTTAGAATTCCTTCAAGTAAATATTTAAGAGATTATATTGATAAAATTGGTCATCCGATTGTAAGTACGAGTATAAACATATCAGGTCAAGACATTTGTAATGACTATAAGACATTAAGCTCTGATTATAATAATTGGTTTGATTATTCAATATATCAACCAAATGAAGAAAAATATGATTCCACTCCATCTACTATCATAAATTTTTTATTTGATTGTAACAGTAACCATTTTAATTTGAAATGTCTTAGAGAAGGAAATACTGCTTTTAAGGATATACTTAAATCGTGGGACAATCCTGTCATACAGTTCGTTTGTATCGGGAATATTTGCAGAAGTCCTTTAGCTGAATTATATGCAAAAAAACGATTTAAAGAAG
>CAZJNG010000386.1:0-2976 GCA_964547265.1 uncultured Candidatus Cloacimonadota bacterium
ATCTTTCCAGGCAAATTTCTGATAATTCATCTTCTATCAAATTACTTATCGTCATACCGAGATTTTTAACTGTTCCTGTATCAATAATCAATAAACCGTCTTCTTTTAAATCAAAGATGTATTTGTCTGCAGCTTGTTGAGTTAAGGCTACAAGGTAGTCAAAATGTTGAGCTTCAGGAAAATAGATTTCACTATTAGATATAACGACATCAGCTCTTGAAGAGCCACCTCTTGATTCAGGTCCGTAGCTTTGAGTTTGAGTTACTTTATATCCTTCTAAGGCAGCAGCTTTAGCAAGGATAATTCCTGCTAAGATAAGACCTTGACCGCCACTTCCGCTAAAGCGAACTTCTTTTCTGAAAATGTTTGATTTTGTCATTATTTAGCCTCCTTTACTTCTTGAAAGGAATCAACTAATTTTTTATAAGAATCGCAATATTCAGGCTTAACTTCTTGTTTCAGAATACCTCTGATTAGTTTTCCTTCTATCTTTTCGGGAGCTAATTTTTGAGATTCTGCGATAGAAATTGTATTATCTTTCATCCACTTGAGCATGTCAGCAGGTGAACCTTTTTTATTTAATTTTCCATAGATAACAGGGCATGAACTGACAACTTCAATTACCGAAACACCTTTATGCTCAATAGCTTGTTTGATTATTTTCTGATTTTCTAAAGCATGAAAAGCAGTAGTTCTGGCAACAAAACTAGCACCTGCTCCAATTGCGAGATTACAAATATCAAATACAGGGTCAATATTTCCATAAGGAGTAGTAGTAGCTCTTGCTCCTGTAGGAGTTGTTGGTGAATATTGTCCGCCTGTCATACCGTAAATATTATTATTTAAGACTAATATTGTTATGTCAATATTTCTTCTGCAAGCATGAATAAAGTGATTACCACCAATTGCTGTTGCATCTCCGTCACCTGTTACTACAATAACATTCTGTTCAGGTTTAAAAACTTTAATACCTGTTGCAAAAGCGATTGCTCTTCCATGTAATGAGTGACAAGTGTTAAAATCAGCATAAACCGGCATTCTGCTTGAGCATCCGATTCCTGAAACCATAGTTATATCATCTTTTTCAAGATTTAACTCTGCAATTGCACGAATAGTTGAGCCTAATACAATACCATGACTACATCCGGCACACCATACATGAGGGAATTTTTTATTATGTCTTAAATATTGATGAACAACTTTTTGAGATATATTTGCCATGTTAGTTCACCTCCTTAATAGCTCTGAGAATATCGGCAGGAGTAAGTATTTCTCCATCTACTCGTTGTAGTGGCAATAGTTTACCGTCTGCTTTAGTTCTAACTAATCTTTCGATTTCACGATATAGTTGTCCTTCATTTAGTTCAGGGATTACAACGGCATCAACATCTCGTAATACTTTTTTTACTGCATCATCAGGGAAAGGCCAAATTGTTAATGGTCTTAATAAACCAACTTCAATACCTTCAGCTCTAGCTTGATTAACTGCAGCTTTAGCAGAACGAGCACAAATCCCTGCAGCAAAGACAGCTATTTTCACATTATCCATTTTATAGCTTTCAATTTGCACTAAATCTCTAATATTATGAACTATCTTTTTCTTTAATCTTGCCATCATGGTAGCTACTTCACTACTTTTATTAGTAGGGAAACCGAGGCTATCATGAGCAAGTCCTGTTACATGGAAACGATAACCTTCTCCATAACTTGCAAGAGGTGAAGGGTATTTTTGATTCTCATCATAATGTTTATACCATTCTGGTGGAACTGTCGGTTTAAGTCTGTGAATGATTCTTAAGGTTGATGGGTCAGGTAAAACTACAGCTTCTCTCATGTGTCCCAGAACCTCATCAAGTAGAATTGTTACACAAGTTCTATACTTTTCTGATAAGTTAAATGCTCTGATAGTAAGTTCGTAAGCTTCTTTTACAGTATGTGGGTAAAGCACGATAGCCGGTGCATCACCATGGCTACCCCAACGAGATTGCTGAATATCACCTTGAGAAGGTTTTGTAGGTAATCCTGTGCTTGGTCCACCGCGTTGAACATCGACAACTACACAAGGAGTTTCAGCTATCTTTGCGTAGCCTATTGCTTCTTGCATAAGTGAAAAACCGGGACCTGAGGTAGCAGTCATTGCTTTTGCTCCCGCAAGAGATGCACCAATAACTGAACACATACTGGCAATTTCATCTTCCATCTGAATAAATTTGCCACCGATCTTAGGTAGTTCTTCACTAAGAATCTCAGCTATTTCTGTAGAAGGTGTGATAGGATAACCACCAAAGAAATTTACTCCGGCAGCTAAAGCACCAAGAGCTACAGCTTGATTACCTTGCAGTAAAACAGGTTTTTTTTCTGTAGTTTCTTTTACTGTGTTTTGTTTTTTTTCTTTTTCCATATCAACCTCCCTTAGCGTTTAGCCCCTGTAATCGCAAAGTCAGGACAAAGGCGATCACAAGTTTCACAATGAACACATTTTTCAGGGAACTCAACAAAAGGAGCTCCATCTGCTTTTCGACCTAAACATTTTGTTGGACAAAAAGCAACACAAATACCGCATTTCTTACACCATTCATAATAAATGAATACAGGTGATTTCTTATAATCACCACATTCTTTTTCTTCTGTGATTTCAACCTCTGTCAAGTTGGTTGAGTCATCACCATCTTGGATTATCATCCCATCTCGGGATTTGACAGCCTTTTTGGACATCCTCTCCTCCATATTTATTCTGTCTTTTAATACCATCTTAAAAATCTATGAAAACTTTGCAAGTAATTTATTAAAAAATTAAGTTTAATTTGTATACACTTAAGATAAATCATTGTATTTTAGATAATTAACGGAAGTAAGTTTTTTTCAAAAGAGTAGTTATTGACATCAACAGAAATAAGGATTTAGGGAAATAATCACGATTTCCTTAGATTTGTTAAAAATTTAATTTTTATTGTCTTCCCAATAATCAAAAAACAT
>CAZJNG010000387.1:0-2969 GCA_964547265.1 uncultured Candidatus Cloacimonadota bacterium
ATGATATTGCATTATTTTTTGTGAGGATATTTTTAATCATTACAGGATTATTACTTTTAGTTTATTGTGTGCTAAGCTTACTCAGATATCATAAAGTCATAAAAATAAAAAAAGACCTAATAATGCAGATTAAACAGCTGGAAGACTTGATTAATGATGGTCATTTCGTGGCAGCCTCTGATTTGATGAATATGTACTTAGAGCATTTTCCAAATGATATTGATATGAGGGCAAAGAGAGACAGATTGCAGGACTTAACAAATAATGAGCCTAAAAAAGCTCAGATTGCCTTTGTAGAAGCTAAGAAGATACAGTTAAAACTTAGTAAACCATTAAAAGGTGAATACCTTAGTCTTGATGAAAAAGAAAACTTAAAAAACCTGATTCCATATCATCCTGAACTAAAAGATAATTACACAAAACTACTTGAGTTTGAGGAAACTGATAAGTATCTGATACAATTTAATGATAATCTTGATAAAATAAACCTGCTTATCAAAGACAAAAACTTCTCTTATGCAAAGACTTTGCTTGATGATTTAGAAAGAGCTTCAAGGAAATATAATTGTACGGATTTAGAACTAAGCAGATTATATGATATAAAACAGGTACTTAATAAAGCTCTCAATAGCAGTAAATACAAGTTTAACCTTATATTAGAAAGACTTCCTCGTTTTCAGGTAGCTTTAATAAAGAAGAACTTGTCATCACTCCTTGAAGAGCATAAAGATTTTAAAGAGGCAGTAAAACTATTAAATACTATTAACAACAAAGAATTAGCTAATGGATTTAGTTTAATAAATAACCAAAGAGTATTACATATTATTCATAACAGTGAATGCATACTGGGCAGAGAAGAAACCGGTATAAAGACTGATATCGTAATCAATGACAGATATATCAGCAGACCACATTTAAAAATCCTTCTAAAAGATAATGAGGTTATTATTCAAGACCTTAATAGTACCGGTGGAACCTATATTAATGGTGAAAAGGTTGAGCAACATAGCTTAAAAGATTCTGATTTATTGATACTGGCAAAGGTTTTCGACTTAAATTTTTCAATATATAAAGATGACAATTCTGAAATAGGAGCTATGCTTATTAATTTTACAGATTGTTCTTATATCCTTTTAAGAAAGAATTTTCTTTTAGTATTAAAGAAGGTAAATTATTTACAGGCAATGATTTTAAGCTTTTAGTTAATGAAGATGTCTTCGCGATAAATGACGATAATGGTTTTAACTTAATTGAAAGAGATACAGTAATTAATTTAAACAATCAAAACTTTACAGTTACAAAATAAGGGAGTGTTTATGAAGCAGTTTTTATTATATTTAATCATATTTATGATTTTATCATCCTGTGCGACAGCAAAAAAAGAAAAAGTACAAGAGCTTAGTCCTGAAAAACAACAAGAGTTAAATGCTGAGATAAGAGAAAGATTCAAAATCGCAGAAATAGAAAAAGAGATTAGGGCTTATAAAGAAAATAGTGATTTCTATTGGGGTGAAGGCTGGGCTGACATAAATAACGAATACAGTTTGGCAAGACAAAAAGCCAAAGAAAATGCCATGACAGAGTTGTCTCGTGCAATTCAGGTAAGGGTTAGCTCTGATATGATAAGAGTGATTTCAAATGTTTCAGTAACTGATAAAAAAAGATATAGTGAATATGAACAGGAGATTTTAGAGCAAAAAAGCAGACTATATACAGACATTATTTTAAGTAATATCCGATTTGAAAAGTTTTATGATGATTATCCAAGAAAGGGAGTTATAACCGCTATAGTTAATAAATCTGTTGAAGAGTATCAACAGCAGGTTACAAACGAACTAAATAACAATAAAGCAATGATAAGTGATGTACTCAGAGCAGCAGACAGAGAATACCGGGCAGGAAGATTTTTAAATGCTTATCAAAACTGGATAAAAGCCCTTGAAATTAAAGAAAATATCTTTGGCAAACTACCTCTTATGCTGGATATTGAAAGTAATGGTCAAGAACAAAACGCACATACTTATATAGAACAAAGGATTGTTTCTCTTTTTTCAGGTATTAGTCTTAGTTTAATTGATGAGCAAAGGATTTCTTATGATATTCAAGGGAATCTGACTAAAAGACCGGTTGTTATGGCAACCTATACAGACAGAATGAAGCGTAATCAATCTGTTTCAGGATTACCTTTGAAAATCAGCGTTATTGAGGGAAAGGCAGATTTAGTTTCGGAGCTAAAAACAGGTCAGTATGGGCATTCTGAGATTTTTATTAATTATATTGACGCATCTCATAGTACAACAACGATTAATGTAAGTGTAGATTTTAAGGAGATTAAGGAAATAGAAAATTTTGTCAGTACACCGGTCAGCTTTACTTTTTCTATGGAAAAAATTAAGACAATTGCAATATCAGTCAGTTGGGCAAATGAAAACAGGATCTCTTATCCAACAAATTTATTAAATGACCTTAAGACTCAGATACTTAACAGAGGGTTTGCGGTAATAGAATTAAAATATACAAAAGAAGATTTACACCCTGATGATGTTCAGGATATTATTAAAAGCAATGCAGATTATTTTCTAAATGTTTATCTTAGTTCTACAGCACAGGCAGTGGGAGGCTTTCAAAATATGTTTAACGGTGAATGTCAGGCATCTGTAAAACTATATAAATTGCCTCTAGCTAATGTTATAGCTTCCGAATCTCTACCGATAGCAAAAGGTTATGGATCATCAAGTACTAACGCAGGCTTAAATGCTTTCAATGCTATGCAGGCAAATGTTAAGCAGACTATTGATATGTTGTTGGGTGATTTATAATGCTAAAATTTTTGATACACGCGAAGCCGCGAAGTCGCGAAGAGAAGTAATAAAGGAGTAAGTCATGAATAATTTTAGTTTTAAACCCATACTTAAAGCCATAAATACTAAACACAAAGCTTCGCGTCTTCGCGGCTTCGCGTGCACAAA